>DATFFX010000095.1:0-4010 GCA_035249825.1 Gemmatimonadales bacterium
TGCAGCGCTGCCTGCAAAAGGAACCAGACCGGCGGTATCAGTCGGCTGACGCCCTGCTGTCAGAGCTGCGAGGACCGACTGCCGGGCGCCAGAACCGTGCGGCGCAGCGTGCCGGGCTGGTGGCGTGCGGAGTACTCGCCCTGACCCTGGGATATTCTGCGTACGCCTCGCGTAATGGACCGGCCGTACCTCGTCAGCTGAGCACCGTGCTGCCTCGGACTCTCAGGCCCGGCTCCATTGCGATCATTCCCTTCACGACGCCGGACTCGACATCCGGTCGGGACTATGTCACCCCCGGACTTACAGCGGAGCTGGTCCGGGGCCTCGGGAGCACCCCCGGAATCCAGGTCGCCTCGTGGCGGTCTGTGCA
The DNA here is from genome assembly GCA_035249825.1 of Gemmatimonadales bacterium. GTDB lineage: Bacteria > Gemmatimonadota > Gemmatimonadetes > Gemmatimonadales > GWC2-71-9 > CAVVWJ01. The sequence goes on from DATFFX010000095.1 coordinate 371, forward strand.
CCAGGCAATGAGCCGGGACTCGGCTGTGCCGGCGATGGGCCGGGAGCTCGGCGTTGCGGCGGTGCTCAAGGGAACGGTGCGTCGGGCGGGTGACAGTGTGATCATCGCAGCACATCTCGCCCGGAGCTCAGACGGCCGGGTCCTCTGGTCCAGGTCCTTCGATGCAACGGCGGGGAAGGCCATCATTGCCGCAGAGGAGGTGCGTCATGCCGTGACGGTGGCGCTGGGCGTACACGACTCCAGCCGAGCGTCACGTACCGAGCGTCATGCGGCGGCTGATCTCGTGGTGTATGACCTGTACCTCCGAGGTCGGCTGGCGTACGACAAGCGCACTCCGGCCGGACTCCAGGAGGCTGCCCTTCTTTTCCGGGAAGCAATCGCACGGGACTCCAGCTTTGCGCGTGCATATGTCGGCCTGGCCGACGTGTACACCGCTCCGCAGTCTGGTCCCGCAGCAGAAGGGTTTCGCCGGGCCAAGCCGCTGATTGCACACGCCCTCGCACAGGACAGCATGCTTGCTGCCGCACACAAGGCTGCGGGGTGGATCGCCATGTGGTACGATCGGGACTGGAGTGGTGCAGAGCGGCATTTGCGCCGTGCACTGGCACTCGATTCGAGCGACGTCTGGGCCTACCACTGGTACGCCGGCTACCTGGGGGCGGTCGGCCGGACCGACGAAAGCCTTGCCATCACCCGACAGGCGACTGCGCTGGACCCCGTCTCCAGCGCCACAGCCACGCACGTGGGCATTCACCTCTTCTGGCGCCGTCGCTATGGTGAGGCTATCGCGGTGCTCGAGCGCGCCCTCGAAGTCGACACGACATGGGCGCGTACGCACCTCGTGCTCGCCCGGGTCTATTTAGCGGTGGGACGTCATGAGGACGCAATTCGAGAGCTGCGACGCCCGGGCCTGCAATACGCCGCATTCGAGCCTGAGGCAGTGCTCGCTTACGCGCTTGGTATTTCGGGACACCTGGAGGAAGCCAGAGACATGGCCGCGAAGTTCGAGGCACGCGCACGTGCGTCACTGGCTCGGCCCATCGACCTGGTCGCGGTCCACCTTGGCCTGCGCGATACCGCTCGTGCTCTCGAGTGGGTAGAGCGGATTCCAGAGGACCGGGGGTCGATGTTCTTTCTGCTCACCGAGCCGATGTACGAGCCCATTCGTAAATCCGCCCGCTTCCGGAGAGTCCTCGAGAAGCTCGGCCTCCCCGACGCTGCGATTCCTGCTGACAGCACCGAGGCGGTGGGCCCAGCTGCTCAGCCCACAACCTTCCGCCGTCCTTCATGAGACCTGCTAGATGACCTCTACATTCAGCATCATCCCCATATCCTCGTGCTGCAGATTATGACAGTGCAGCGGGAAAACCCCACGGTATAGATCGAACGTTACCAGCACTTCCACTGTCTCCAGCGGCATCACAAGCACCGTGTCTTTCCAGCCGGCTTCATAGGGAAAAACCCTGTTGCGGCCGCCCCTTCGCGCTACCACCTGAAAGTGCGTGCCGTGCAGGTGCACCGGATGTGGTAGAGTGCTGTCGTTGTGAAACACCCAGCGCTCGACCTGTCCCAGCGGGATTTGCTCGTCGACACGGTTCATGTCGAAGGTGCGACCGTTGATCTGGTGCATGTCCTCGTCGCCAGCGCTCTGGAGGACGAACCTGCGTTCGCTGGTGGTGCTCTCGAGGAGCGGCACGGTCGAGAGAGTCGAGGGGAGAGGCGACTCGTCCTGGGCCGGGCCTTCGGTACGCACCAACTCCAGAAGGTTCATGTGCAGGCCTTGCGGGTAGGGATCACCGGAGGCGAGGGGAAGCGAGAATGGCAGAGATTGCAGGACCACTTTACGGCCGGCGGGGAAGGCACCGAAATCAACTAAGAAGTCGATGCGCTCACCGACCCCCAGATAGACACTCTCGACGTCAGCCCTCGACGGCAACAACCCTCCATCGTTGCCGATCACTGATAGCAAGGTGCCGGTATCCAGTGCCAGCCGAAAAACACGGGCTTGCGACCCGTTCAGCACCCGAAACCGATAGCGCGCTCCCACCACGTTCACGGTTGGCAGCGGCACGCCGTTGCCGAACGGCACGTTACGCAGCATGCCCGCGCGGAGGTCGGCCGCTGTGGGGGCATAACTGAATGCCTCTGCGCCATCGCCGTCCCGGTCCTGAAGCAGCAACAGAATCTCGCGGGAGCCCGACGGCAATCCGAGGGCGTCCTCCTCTTCGTCTTCGACAATGAAGAAGCCGGCTAGCCCGCGCTGGATCTGAGCGGCAGTGTAGTGGTGCGGATGGGGATGGTACCAGAACGTGCCCGCCCGCTGCACGATCGGAAACTCGTAGTCGAGGCTCATACCTGATGCGATCGCGTAGACGGGGTGCCCGTCGGCAGCGGCAGGTACGAGCAGGCCGTGCCAGTGCACGATCGTTGGTTCCGGCAAATAATTCTGCAGACGGATGCGCGCGATATCGCCCCGCCTCGCCCTGAGGGTGGGCCCTGGCAAGAGCCCGTTGAACAGCCACGCCGGTGCCGAAACATCATCGGCTATTCTCGCGACGCCGGCCGCGGCGGTCAGAGCCAGAGCTCGAGCCGACATCGAAACCGGCTGGGGCAGTGGTGAGCGCACCGGCTTGCTCGCGCCTGGCCCGCTCGGGGGGTCGTCGCAACTGCTCAGACTCAGGACACCACCGGCCGCAATCAGGGCGCTACTACCGGCCGCGAGGCGCATGAATCGCCGCCGGCTCAGGGGCGAACCAGTACCGAGAGACATTCAGTGGACTCGGATGGTACCGGTCATGGCTGGGTGAATAGAGCATCGGTATGAGAACGTGCCCTGGCTCGGGAACGTGCGGGCAGCCGATGCGTTCTCGAGTTCTGGAATGTCCGCCGGGGCGTTAGTGGTCGTGAAGTCTACGGTGTGGTGAATGCCTCCTACCACCCAGGTCACGGCGCCGCCCGCGCTCAGGTCAACGAGCTGGGGCTGAAACACCAGCTGGGGCGCTTGCACTGACGCCGACGTGGGCGCCACCTGAACCGCTACTGTGGTCGTGGCCGTCTCGGTCACGCCCCCCGCAGTCAACGAGACGGTCACCTGCGTGGTGCCTGCCCCCGTCGCCGTGATCGTTCCATTCTCACTCACCTCTGCTACCGCGGTGTTGCCGCTGGAGAACGTGGGGGAGCCGAGGCCAGTCATCGTCTGGCCGTCCTGATCCTTGGCGACCACAGTAAGGTCAACCGCGTTTTCCGGAGCAACGGTGAAAAGGGCTGCTGCTGCGGGTGAGACTTCGACCGTGGTGAGAACCGGAGCGCCCGGGCCGGGGCCGTTATCGCCACCACATGCGATACCGACAGCCGCGGTGATGGGCAGAATAGCCATCCTGAAGAGCAACGCACGCATGATCCGCCTCCTCGAGCAGGGCAGGGTTATCTGATTCGTTTCGTCGAACGAATCGGGGTCTTACCCCTCCTGCGTAGAAGGAGCGGAAATGGGGCAAGCCAGGCTGCCCCGGCAGCACCGTCGGGGCGAACCTCTGCCTGGTGCAACAGCTCCCTTCTTATTCTCGCATAGCGGGTTTGGACTCGCGGCGGCGAACCTCGCGGACGACCAGGACAGCCAGACTGCAGAGCAGGCTCAGTATGA
>DATFFX010000096.1:0-4543 GCA_035249825.1 Gemmatimonadales bacterium
AGGATTTCGAGCATCAGCTGGTCGCGCATGTAGCCGCTCTCGAGATCCATCATGCGACCCTCATCCCTGGCTTTCTGGGCCCGGTCGTACGATTCCCGATAGATCGTCTCGAGATTGGTGAGAATGCGTTCGCGGTTGCGCATCGAAGTCCCTGGTGATGAAAAGGTAAGCGTCCGGGCCGTTCTCATCTGAGCCTGAATATTGCTGCTGCATCACCGCGCACCGGTCAACTGCAAGACGTCGCAGGCACCCACGTCTTCTTCACTTGCAAATCGCGTTGCCGGGCCCCTGAAAAGCCTCGGGTCGGGTTAAGCCAACCCCATAACCGACAAGACGTTGATCTACAGGTCGCAGGCGGCACCCTTCGTGCTCTGTGCCGGTCCTATGGAAGACCGCCTTACTACTGGACAGCTGCCCCCCGACCGGAGCCGGCTCGGCTTCACCATGGTGGAGCTGGTCCTCACGATCACGATCATTGGCATTTTGGCCGGCATCATGATCCCCGCGATCGGGCGGACCATGCAAGCCACCAGGGTCAAGCGCGCAGCTGCCATCGTTGCGGCCGACCTGGAGAACGCTTTCACGCTCGCCGGGCGTTTCCGGAGGCCGATGCGAATCTCCTGCACCTGTGGCAGTGGCATCTACACTGTCGCCGACCTCGCCGGCGGCACGGTACGCCTGCGACGCACGTTGGTGGGAGACTCGGACCTGAGCAACATGACACTCACCTTCGGCACCCCAACAGTAGACATATACCCTTCGGGCGTTTCGAGTGCAGCGCTTCAGGTGACGATCTCCTCGGGTTCCAGCAGCCGGGTGATTACCGCTTCGACCGCTGGCTTCGTCAGGATCACTCCATGAGGACGCCGATGCCGCCCGCCTCCCGAAGAGGCTTTACCCTGGTCGAGCTGCTCGTCTCGTTAGTGGTAGCATCCATTATCGGAGCAGCGATGGTCCGCATGGTACTGAGCCAGGCTCGCTTCATGGACCAGCAGGAAGCCTGGCGCGAGGCGCGCAGCGTGTCTCGTGGCGGGATCAACCGACTCCTTTCCGATCTTCGCGCGGTAGAGGCGAGTGGTGGGCTCAGGGCAGCCGCAGCGGGCGGGCAGGACTTCACCGTGCGGGTGCCTTACGCCTTCGGAGTGCTCTGCGGCATCAGCGGAAGCATTTACACCCTGAGTCTCTTGCCGGTGGATGCCACAATGTACGCCGAGAGCGGCTATACCGGATTTGCAGTGCGGCGTCCCAACGGCACTTACACCTATGCTGCCAGTAATATGCTCCCGGTGGTCGGTACGGTCGGGCTCTGCATGAATGGCCTGTACGATAGCATCGTCGTAGTGCCGGCCTACAACGGCTCGCCCGCCGGAACGAGGGTAAATGTCGTTGCCACTGCGGGCGCCATCGTGCCGGCTCCGTCCCGTGGCTCGATAGTATACCTCTACCGCGATATCCGCTACGAATTCAAGGCTTCCGCTGCCATACCCGGCCGGATTGGACTTTGGCGTACCATGGTGAGCACCGGTGCCACCGAAGAGCTGGCAGCGCCGTTTGATGCGACCGCCCGGGTCAATTTCTATAACCTCGACGCCACCCCCGCCCAGGCCGCTGTGCCGCCACTGAACGATGTGCGAGGCCTGGAGCTGGTGCTGAATGGGATGAGTGAGCGGACGCCGAGCGGGAGCGCCGCTCCGAAAACCGCCAACGTCACCACGTCGGTGTTCTTCGAAAACCGGACTGACTGACATCATGAACTCTGCTGCGAGCGAGGATCAACTCATGACTCCCCTGTCCTCAGGCGATAAACAGTCTGCGGGTTTTACTCTGATCGAGATCATGATGTCCATCACGATACTCGCGATTGGCATCCTGGCTTTGGGAACGTTGATGACCCGAGCTGCGAGATCGGCCGGCGCTGCTTCCGCGCTCACCTATCAAACCACCGTTCTGGCGGCTGAAGCGGCTCGCCTGGACGCCGTCCCCTTCGCGTCCCTCGCGGCGGGCACTACCTGCGACACGGTGACGACTCCGCCACTTGCCCGCATTCGTTGCGCCACGGTCACCGACATCAACCCGAAGCTACGGCAGGTCAGCGTAGTTGTTACTCCGACCGACAATCCACTGCTGCAGCCTGACTCGATCGTGTTCGAGCGCAGCATCTCCGGTAGCGTGACTCCACCACTCAGCACCCCGTGACGCGACGACCACCTAGAGAGGCTTCCATGTCGGTTTCGCCTGGGTTGAATAGGAGGGGAGCGACGCTTCCCCTGACCATCCTGCTGCTCTCGCTGATGGGGGTGGCCGTTGCAATCAGCTTCCGCCGGGTCTCCTCCGAGCGGCGCATCACCGGGGATAGCCGGGCCCAGCTGGGCGCGTTTGCCGTGGCCCAGTCCGGATTGAACCGTTTTCTGTCCACCATCAACGGCAAGCCTGCCGGCCCTTATCCGGTCACGGTCACCTACAACGACCTGCCAGGCGGAACTGCCCAGGTGGATTTGCGCCAGTTGCGAGAGTCCACGATGACGCTGCTGCCTGCGGTGTACATCATCACGTCACGCGGGACCTACACCGCCAGCAAGAATTACGACGCGATCGCCCCTGCAGCCCAACGCACCGTGGCGACCTACGCGCAATGGGTGCCGACACCGTTCGACCTCAACGGTGCGTTCACCAGCCTGAATCAGGTAGAGATCAACGGTAATTCGTACAGTGTGAGCGGCACCGACCGCGCGACAGCCTCCGCAACATGTCCGGGTCCTCAAGCGGCGATTCCGGGGCTGGCGACGCCAAACGGTGATGTCAGTGAAATAGACTTCCCAGCTAACCTCAGCGGCAATCCAGCCACTTCGGACATTGGTACACCCGGTGGAGCGGGAACGGCAAAGGACGAGGTAGATATCGATTGGGCTGCCATTCTTGCGGGCACGGCTTTCCCGGCAGACTACGTGAGCCCCACGTGGCCCACCGCGACTCAGTTCAACAACTGGCCCGTGACCCGGGTAAACGGCGACCTGACCCTGCCCAGTGGAGGCAAAGGAATTCTCGTGGTGACCGGCAACCTGACTTGGAACGGAACTCCTCTGAAGACCTGGGAGGGCCTGATCCTGGTTGGGGGGGTCCTGACCGCCAACGGTCAGGGGAATATCTACGGCGCCCTCGTTACTGGTCTGAACATCAAGGTCGGTACTCCAGTCGGCCTGGGTGACCTTGGAAATGGTACCAAGGACTTCCGCTATGACTCCTGCGCTCTCGCCCGAGCCCTGGGCCACATCGGGTCGATCCAGCGGTTACGGAACGCCTGGAGTGACACCTGGCCCAGCTACTAGACCAAGGCTGCTCCCGATAGCCACTCGGCGGTCATCGGTTCTCCGATGGCCGCCGAGGTGCTTTTGGGGGGGTCAGCTATTAGCTATTAGCTATGAGCTGAATCGGCATCACCTGTCCCATCTCACTCATTCGATCTCATGACGAATCTACGTGGCAAGACTATCCTCTTTTTCGCTGGGCCGCTCTACGAGGACCTCGAGCTCTGGTATCCCAAGATCCGCCTGGAAGAGGACGGAGCTCGCACCGTGGTGGCCGGAACCGGTGAAAAAAGCTATCAGGGCAAGCGCGGCTACCCTCTCACCGTCGACACTCAGGTCGACGAGATCGAGGCCGCTGATTTCGACGGTCTCGTCATCCCGGGCGGCTACGCTCCCGACATCATGCGGCGCTCTCAGAAGCTTCTCCAGCTTACCCGGGAGATTTATCAGGCGGGAAAGCCTGTTGCCTTCATCTGCCACGCGGGGTGGGTACCGATCTCAGCCGGGATTGTGCGTGGGAAGCGTGGCACCAGCGTGGGCGCCATCAAGGACGACCTGGTCAACGCCGGAATGCTTTGGGAGGACAGCCCGGTTGTGGTAGACGGCAACCTCATCTCATCGAGGACACCGGCGGATTTGCCGCAGTTTTGTCGGGCCATCATCACTGCGTTGCAGCAGTCGCCGGTCGCCAGTCGCGGGTCGTCAGTCGCCAGTCGCCAGTCGCCGGTCACCGGTCGCCGGCTATGACTCATCGGCCATTACATTCCACTCGCGGGGGGCTTGAACGATCCGACAAGCCAACTCGCCGGGTTCCCAGCTCGCTCCTGGCAAGCAGCGACTAGCGTCTGGCGACTGACGACTGATGACCCTCAGAGACGCTCAATCCCGAGTCGACGCCTGGATTGCCCAATTCGAGGAGGGATACTTTCACCCCCTCACCAACATGGCCCGGCTGGCCGAGGAGGTCGGCGAGCTTGCCCGTGAGGTGAATCACCGGTTCGGGCAGAAGACGAAGAAAGGCGAGGAGCCGGAAGGTGACCTGGCCATGGAGATGGCGGACATTCTGTTCGTCCTCATCTGCATGGCCAATCGCGAGGGCATCGACCTCGACGATGCGTTCGATCGGGCGATGAGGAAGGTGGAGACCCGGGACCAGAATCGGTGGACGAGGAAGGCAGCGCCGTAGGGACTGCGACGTAATTCGCATATGTGCAGCCCACTGCCCCGCTGCCCCGCTG
>DATFFX010000097.1:0-5301 GCA_035249825.1 Gemmatimonadales bacterium
CCCTTTTCCGCCGCGGTCCGGTATTGCTGAGTCGCCTGGCTGCCCCGATGTTCAGCAGTCTCACCGAAGATCCCGTCCACCGTCTCGAGCGCCAGCCAGGGATGGACTGCCTCGGCGCCGTAACCGATGAGGGTGGCGAAATGGTGGATGTCGAACGCGTCGCCGGCCTCGGCGACCAGGCCCACCCGTGCCCGCAGGCCGACATGCACGAGATGCTGGCGCACCGCGCCTATGGCCAGGAGCATCGGGATCGGCGCCCGGCGTTCGTCCGCGGCCCGATCGCTGATGATCAGAATGTGGGCCCCTCGCCGGGCAGCACGCTCGGCACTCCGGCGGAGTGCCGTGAGCGCTGACTTCAGGCCCCGGCCACCTTTGGCCGGATTCCAGATTGCATCGAGTGTGACGGTGGAAAACCCGGCGACATTCCGCAGCGCACTCATCTCCTCGGCGAGAAGAATGGGGTGCTCGAGCCGGAGCATGCGGGCGTACGAGGCTCGCTCGAGCAGAGGAGAGCCCCGGCGGCCCAGGTGCATTCTGAGTGACATCACCATCGACTCCCGTAACGAATCGATCGGCGGATTTGTCACCTGGGCGAAGCGCTGGCGGAAATACGCGTAAAGACTCTGCGGCACGGCGGAAAGCGGGGGGATGGGAGTGTCGTCACCCATGCTCCATACCGGATCAGCCCCGTTGCCGCCCATCGGCTCCAGGACGAGGCGCAGGTCCTCCGCTCCATAGCCAAACAGTCGCTGGAGCTTGAGCAGGGATTCGCCGGCGGGCCGAAGTGGCACTCGGGTGGGATCCGGAGCCAACGTCGCCATGTAGCGAGCCACCCACCGCGCATAGGGGCGCCTCGAGGCCACCTCACGCTTGGCCTCGACGTTCCGGATCACCTCTCCCCGTCTCGTATCGACAACGAGCACCTCACCCGGGCCGACCTTGCCGCATTCGACCACTTCCCGGGGATCGAGGTCGGCCAACCCAACCTCGGATCCTGCGACGACCAGACCATCCGACCGAACCTTGTAACGACAGGGCCGCAGTCCGTTGCGATCGACGGCGGCTCCCGCGAGCACTCCATCGGTAAACGCCAGCGCCGCGGGGCCATCCCACGGCTCCAGCACGCACTGGTGATATTCGTAGAACGCCTTCACACGCGGGTCCAGATCGGAGTACTTCTCCCACGCCTGAGGCACGGTCATCATCGAGGCATGCACCAGATCGCGGCCGGAACGGACCAGCAGCTCCATGGCGTTGTCCAGGCTGGCCGAATCGCTTCCCTCTCGCCAGATGATGTCGCGAAGCCGCTCGATCTTCCCTCCGAACAGCGGGGAAGCCAGCATCGGCTGCCGCATCGTCATGGCGTTTCGGTTACCCCACAGGGTGTTGATCTCTCCATTATGGGCCAGCAGCCGGAATGGCTGGGCCAGTGCCCAGCTGGGCAGTGTGTTGGTCGAGTAGCGCTGGTGAAACACCGCGATGGCACTCTCGTACTCCGGATAGCGAAAATCGGTAAAGAACGCCGGCAGTTGGGTGCCAGTCAGGAGTGCCTTGTAGACGATGGTGCGGCAGGACAAGGAGCAGACGTAGAAGCCTGGTAGCCTGGCCTCCTCTGCTCGCCGTTCCATTTCGCGTCGCGCGAGATAGAGCGCGCGTTCCCACGCGTCATCGTCGGTTACCAGCGCGGGCCGTCCTACCAGAACCTGGCGAATCAGCGGGCACGATGCCTGAGCTGTAGGGCCGAGTGCCGACAGGTGCAGCGGCACATCACGCCAACCGAGCACTGGGATACCATCACCGGACAGCACCGACTCGATCATCGCCACTGAGGCGGTGAGTGCATCACCTGGAGTTGGCAGGAAGAACGCGCCTACTCCAAAGGGAACTCCCGGCTGCAGGTGAAGGCCGAGGCGATACGAATCCCGATAGAAAAGACGCTGCGGGATCTGGGTGAGGAGGCCGGCACCGTCGCCGGATAGATCGGTAGAGGCTGCACCGCGGTGCGCTACCCGGGCCGCCGCTTCGACAGCCATCGCAACCACTTCATGGCTACGCTGGCCTGAGGCGGAGGCGACGAAGCCTACACCACACGCGTCATGCTCCCGAGTTGCGTCGAGGGAGGTGGCCGCCGGAGTGGCGGCGTGTCGCCGGTCGTGCTGACGGGAACCGGCCGGGTGGATCCGCTGCCCATTGGCGGCCATGGTATCTCCTGAGTTGTTGTGGCCCAGCAGCCGGAGAGGCTGCATTCGAGGCCAGAAAAAAGGCCCGCTCCTTTTGGGGAGCAGGCCGCGGTGAACGTGAACACGCTACACTCACCCGGGCGCTCCCCTGGAGCGGACGAGATTAAGATTGCTGAGATTGCTGGTGGTGAGCGGCATGGTCATACCGCATTATTATGCATTTCATTAAATACGTCAAGGTGGACAGGCGATTGCGCATCTGCTCGCACGTGGTACTTGCACAGCCGCCGAGCGCTCGTCTCATCAGACGACCCCTGCATCCGCTCGGGGTGACTCGCAGCAAGGTCGCCCTTGACAGTGTGACCGTTATATCTTAGCCTCACAATTCGACCGCAAGCATAAAGATCCAGTGGCGATCGCCCATACGGACTCAGACATCTGACCATGCAGCTCGTTTTCGTCCTCATCGTCCTCCTTACCGTCCTGCTTACCGTCCTTATCGGTGGGCGAGGGGTCCGCGACGTGCCTGCATGAGACAGTAAGTCTCGATTGATTCAACGGCGCCGCGGACCAACACTCCGCGGCGCTTTTCTTTGCCCCTCAGCCGGAAAGCGCCCTATGGCAATCTCGGAAGTTCTGATCTTCGATACCACGCTGCGGGACGGCGAACAAGCGCCGGGCAACAGTCTCTCACCGGAGGAGAAGCTCCGTCTGGCTCGCCAACTGGACGCACTCGGTGTTGACATCATCGAGGCCGGCTTTCCGGCCGCTTCCGAAGGCGAGTATCGCAGCGTCCGGGACATTGCCGCCGAAATCCGCAGTCCGGTGATTGCCGCCCTGGCCCGTTGTCAGGATCGCGATATCCAGCTGGCAGGCGAGGCGCTGAGCGAGGCGGCGCGGGCGAGACTCCACGTGTTCGTATCCACCTCCGACCTGCACATTCGTGAGAAACTGCGGATGACGCGAGACGGCATACTCGACATGATACGCCAGGCCATCCGCCGCGCTCGCCAGTACACCGATGATGTCGAGTTTTCAGCCGAGGACGCAAGCCGCACCGACGCGGATTTCTTGTGCCGTGTCGTCGAAACCGCCATCGAGGAGGGTGCCACCACCATCAACCTGCCCGATACCGTCGGTTATGCCATGCCGGCCGAGTACGCGGCAATGTTCCGCGATATCCGCGAACGGGTACCTGGAAGTGACACTGTGGTCCTGAGCGCCCACTGCCATGATGATCTGGGATTGGCCGTAGCGAACACCCTCGCGGCGATCGGCGCCGGCGTGACCCAGGTCGAATGCACCGTGAATGGCATCGGCGAGCGGGCCGGCAACGCCGCGCTCGAGGAGATCGTGATGGCCAGCCGGGTCCGTGGAGCCGTGGTGGCATTCCAGTGTAAAGTGGATTCTCGCGAGATCTACCGTACCAGTCAGCTTCTATCTTACCTCACCGGCGTCTTTCCCCAGCCGAACAAGGCAATCGTGGGGCGGAACGCGTTCGCCCACGAGGCCGGAATCCACCAGCACGGAATGCTTCAGAACGGCCTCACCTACGAGATCATCCGCCCGGAGATGGTCGGCATCCCGCGTTCGACTCTCGTGCTGGGCAGGCATTCAGGCCGGCATGCGCTGGAGCGCCGCTGTCAGCAGCTGGGATACCAGCTGGCTGATGAGGAGTTGCAGGCACTGTACCAGGGATTCACCGCCCTGGCCGAGCGCAAGCGCGAGATCCTCGATGAAGACCTCCTGGCTCTCCTGCACGAGAGCTTTCACGATGCGCCGGAGGAGTACCAGCTCAGCCACCTTCGCGTTGTCTGCGGCAGCGTCACCGCGACCGCTGAGATCAGGATGACCGGACCGTGGAGCGGCGAACGCTCGGCCCGGGGGACCGGAGATGGTCCCATCGCGGCCGCATTCGCAGCGGTCAGCGAAATCCTCGAGCGACAGGTCGAGGTCCTGAGCCTGACGTTACGATCGGTCACTCCCGGCCGCGATAGCGTCGGCCAGGTATTCCTGCAAGCCAAGATCGATGGGAAGTCGCTGAGCGGCCACAGCGCCTCGACGGACATCGTAGAGGCGAGCGCCCGGGCGCTGGTCCACGCGCTGAACAAGGCTCGTCATGCCGAGCAGCTGGAGGCGACCTCGTTGAATTCGGTATACCTATGGGGGGTGTGATGGCGAGAGTCACCAGTCACCAGTCTTCGGTCGCGATAGGGTCCGCTTGGACTGGCGACCGGCGTTCTGGCGACTATGGGCCACGTCGATGACTGAATCCCTCACCGGCGCCCAGATCCTCTGCCGCTCGTTACTGGAGGAGGGTGTGGACGTGCTCTTCGGCTACCCCGGAGGGGCGATCATGCCGTTCTATCACGCGCTCCCTGAGTTCCCTGGTCTGCGCCACGTGCTCGTGCGGCATGAGCAGGCCGCTGCGCACGCCGCCGATGGCTACGCTCGCGCGACGGGCCGGGCCGGCGTATGCGTCGCCACCTCCGGCCCGGGAGCCACCAACCTGGTCACCGGTTTAGCGACGGCGAACATGGACAACACGCCCGTCGTGGCGATCACGGGGCAGGTGGCCCGGGCAATGATGGGACGCGACGCGTTTCAGGAAACCGACATCATCGGGATCACTCAACCGATCACCAAGCACAGCCGTCTCGTTGAAGACGTAGAGGAGATTGAGGAAGCAGTGCGCGAGGCGTTTTACGTGGCCCAGGAGGGCCGTCCGGGGCCGGTGCTTCTCGATATCCCCAAGGATGTGCAGAGTCAGCGGGTCAGCGGGGCAGTGGGGCGGCGGGACAGTAACAGCCCACCCGCGCCATCATTGCGTGCCGGGACTGCCCCGCCACTCCGCTGCCCAGCCGGCAGCCTCGAAGAAGCTGCTCGCCTCATCGCCGCAGCCGAGCGCCCGCTCATCATGGCAGGACACGGGGTGGTGCTGTCGGATGCGTATGCGGAGCTCCGAGCGCTGGCGGAGCGGACCGGGATCCCCGTGATCACGACGCTGCTCGGAATCAGCGCATTTCCCGAGGCCCATCCTCTTCACCTGGGTATGCCGGGCATGCATGGTGAGGTTCACGTCAACCGGGCAATTCAGCACTCCGATCTCATCATCGGGCTC
>DATFFX010000098.1:0-18514 GCA_035249825.1 Gemmatimonadales bacterium
GCCGCCGCCGAGGTCTCTGCCCGGCGCCGGCGGGTTCATCGAACGGCCTGGGCGGCCAGTATCGTGGCGGCTGTAGCGGCGGGCTGGACCGCCAACCATTTCGCCGGGCAAGCGACGCCACCCGCCATCGGGACCTCTGTCGTTGCGCCGGCAGCTGTCGCTCGACAGGCTGTCGTCAATGATTCGAGGAGTCCCGCGGCCACCACAGCCAGTGGACAGCCGGACCGGTCCGGTTCGACCCGGGTAAAGTCCATCAATCGACCCGCCCGGAAGCGGAGCCCGGTGTCCGAAGTCAAGACTTCTCAGGTCGACCTGCCTCCGGCTACCGCTCCCGCCAAGCTCGAGCTCACCACGGTCGACATTCCTCGGACCGGCGGATTCGAGCTCGACGGCATGTGGCGCACTATGTCGTGGGTAGGAGCTCAGGAGGAGGCGGGCGACAAACTGCCGCATATCGATGGATTGCCTGTTGTTCAGGTGCAGGTTCAGGCCAGCCGGCAAGGAAAACAGCCGTTGATGGTCGTCGCCCAACAGCTCTCGTCCGGCGAGGTGATCCGGACGATCGAAGGGCCTGCATCAGATGTCTCGCATCTGTTGGCTCGGCGGACAATGAGCGACCCTGCTCCGACCCGTTCGAGCATCGATTCGACCCAGCCCAGCATCGATGTCTACAAGGGTGTGGATGGCACCATGGCCATGCAGCGTGGCGACCGGATGATCGCCATCACCGGCGCCCTGCCGCCGGATAGCCTGCTGGCGATGATTCGGCGGTTGAATGCGGAGATGCGGAGTAAGTGAGCCAGCTGTGAGCTATGGGCTGTGAGCTGTTAGCGACGAGCATCAGCTATGAGTTGCGCCGTAACTAAAGGCCCTCCGTATACCACTGTGGAGGGCCTTCGCTTGCCATACGTGTCGCCATCCCATCACCTACTGGCTCATAGCTAATAGCTAACAGCTCATAGCTCATAGCTCATACCTACCTCGGCCTGCTCCTCCGCTCGAGCAACTCGGGCGACACATAATCACCGGGTCCCTCCTCATGCTCATACTCCAGGGACGTTACCGCGTGCCCTCGCTCACGGTCCAACGTGATCTCCGCCAACCGCGGCGACAGCATGGGGAAAGTCCGAGCGAACAGGGCGTAGGTGAGCAGGAACAAGCCGGCGTGCAGGAGCGTCGGTCCGAGCTCGGGCACCAGGAACACGGGGCCCGGCAGTGGAGTGATCGAGGGCATGACCAGGAGGTAACGCTCCAACCAGAGCGCGACCAGGCTGATGGTGGCGAAGAAGCCCAGGGTCACCTTGAACTTCTTGGGCGCGACTCCCAGAAGGCCGAAGAACGGAATGATGAACATTCCGAGCAACACGGCCTTGCCAATCGGAAGCCAATGACCCCAGAGCCGCGCGAACACAAAGCCGGTCTCTTCCGGAAGATTGCCGTACCAGATTACCAGGAACTGCGCCCACATCAGGTAGGCCCAGAACACCGTAAAGCCAAAGCACAGCTTACCGAGGTCGTGCCGCTGCTTGGGTGAAACCAGGTCATTCACGCCGAGGTGTCTGGCCCCGTGCAGCATCAACAGCGCCAGCAGCATGTGACCACCCAGAAACGACCCCATGAAAAAGAAGCCGCCCAACAGATTCGAGAACCAGTGCGGTTGCAGTGCCATGATGCCATCGAAGGCCACCAGGGTGAACACATATGCGTAAATGACGAGAAATGCCGGAGCCAGGCGCCGGGTCCTGGCATCGTGCTCCCCGGCGGGTAATCGTCCGAAGCCGCTGGACCATTTCTCGTAGAGCTGGCGCCGACCTCCGGAGACACTGTGCCGTACCGCATGCACGTCCGGTGTCAGGTCTGCCCGCACCAGCATCCACCCCACGACAGTGAGCGCAACGAGACCCACGGCCAGACGTGCGAACATGAAGCCATGTGAAAGCCAGACTGCCTTGGAGTGGGGCAGACTGTGCACCGCATGCTCCATGGGGCCATACACGGCGGGATATCCTGCCGTGAAGATGAGCACGAAGCCGATCAGAGAGACTGGAAGGAAAGCAACGGCCGCCTCGGCAAACCGGATGATCAGACCCGACCACTTGGCGTTGGTGACTTTTTGGACTGCGGCAAAGGCAACGCTGCCACCGGCCAGGCCGGTGAAGTAGAGCCAGTTCACATGGAACAGCTGCCAGGCCCGGATCGCGGCATCCTCTCCGGCGAGCAAGGATTGGACGAACAAAATCAGACCCAGGACGGATAGCCCGGCGCCGACCCCGAGGAACAGATCGTACCGGCCGGAGACGGCGCGCTGCACCAGGCGCTCGCGTATGGTTGGGCTCATCGCGGCACCGAGCCGGTAGAACCGGTCGCGCTGGGACCCGGAGCTATCGGCGCCGCGGCTCCAGGGACGACGGGCAACTGGGACTGAAGCTTTCGTACATGACTCACGATGGCCCAACGCTCCGCGGGCACGACGACCTTGTCGCCGTAACGGGGCATGACGCCCCGCCCATAGCGAATGATGCTGTAGATGTACCCGTCGCTGTACGCCCGTGCGCGCGCGGTCAGCAGCGACGGTGCACCCATCAGAGGCGACACCGGACCCTCGGCGTTGCCAGTAGTGCCGTGACAGACCGTGCAAAAGTTCTGATAAAGCGTGTCTCCCGCAGCTTCCAATTCGCGCGGGATCAGCGGGACCGAGGGGCCCGGCGGTCGAGACCTCGTCAAGGGATTCTTCAGTGCGTCGGCGGTGGTGGTTCTGCCGGAGACCCATTCGGCGGACCAATCGGGTTCGCCGCCACTGACTGGAACCGAGCCCTCGGGTGTGTGCCGGGGGACGGTCTCGGTCTCATAGGGGCGGATGTACCTGGCCTGAATCATATGATCGAACCAGGGGATCACGTGCCAGAGCTCGTCAGGTGATGGCAGCCGGTAATAGTAGAAATCGCAGGCGCCGCAGAGTAACACGAGCAGCGGGAGCAATGCTCTACGACGTCCCGCCCACAGGGAGGGACCTCTGCGGCCGGAGTCAGGAGGTCTCACGGCGCACCTCCTCGGCACCTGCCGAACGCAGGAGCTGTTCGATCGGATCGACCTGATCAGCGGTCGTCGGCACAAACACCCCGATGACGTCATCGCTGAAGCGTGGGTCGTAGGGTGTGCCCCGCTTTCCCATGAACACAGAAAACAGCGCAACCGCGGCAACCGTGCTGAGAGCCCCCATCAGGATCGTCAGCTCGAACGCAATCACCACATACGGAGGGATCGAGCCGATCGGCTTTCCACCTACTATCAGTGGCCAGTCATGCGACATCCACAGCGTCATCGCGAACCCCGCGGCACAACCGGTGAGCCCGCCGATCAGCGTGAAAAGGCGCACCGGGCTCACCCGATGCTCCAGTGCTTCCTCGATCTCATGATTTGGTGAAGCGGTATAGACCACCAGGTTACGATACCCCTTGGCCCGGAGCGCACGGATGGCGTCCACCGCTGCATCCACATGGACGAACGAGGCCACCAGACCGGCTGCGTGTCGAGCTTTTCCCGCGGTACTTCTGCGCAGAAATGCCATCAGGCGTGGCCTCCGCGTCTCCGCGGCATGGGGATCATCTCCTTGATCTCCTGGATAGCCACGATGGGGAAAGTCTTGGCGAAGAGGAGGAACCACATGCCGAACCAGCCGAACGACCCCGCAAGAATGCCCCAATCTGCCCAGCTCGGATTCAGCTGGCCCCAGGCCCACGGGATGTAGTCGTTGCTGAGGGACGAGACGATGATGACATATCGCTCGAACCACATCCCGATGTTGATGAAGATCGAGATGACGAACAGCGCGGTCAGGTTGACCCGGATCTTTCGAAACCAGAGCAGCTGAGACACGAAGGCGTTACAGATGATCATCGTCCAGCCAGCCCACCACATCGGGCCGAACGCGCGGCGGTAAAAGGTGGTTTGCTCGAAGATGTTGCCGCTGTACCACGCGACGAAGTACTCCATCGCGTAGGCGTAGAACAGGATCGAACCGGTCAGCAGGGTCAGCTTAGCCAGGTTATCGAAGTGGTACGAGTGGATCATGTGCTCGATGCCCAGCGCGCGCCGAAGGGGAATGATCAGCGTGAGCACCATTCCTATGCCGGAGTAGATGGCGCCGGCCACGAAGTAGGGGGCAAAGATCGTCCCGTGCCAGCCAGGTACGATAGCGGATGCGAAGTCCCAGGATACGACCGAGTGTACCGAGAGCACGAGCGGCGTCGCCAGCGCGGCCAGGTAGAGATATGCCCGGGAGTAATGCCGCCATTGATTATCCGTCCCTGTCCAACCTACCGAGCTCCAGGAGTAAATCATTTTGCGCCAGCCAGACACCTTGTCCCGCACCGCAGCCACGTCCGGTATCAAGCCGAATACCAGGAAGGTCGTCGAGACGGTGAGATAGGTGGAAATGGCGAACACGTCCCAGATGAGCGGCGATTTGAAGTTGGGCCAGAGATAGCGCTGATTGGGATACGGCAGGAGCCAATAGAAGACCCACTGCCGGCCGATGTGAATGATGGGGAACAGGCCGGCGGTCATGACCGCAAACACGGTCATCGCTTCGGTAGAACGATAGACGGCGGTGCGCCAGGGAGAGCGAAAGAGGAACAAAATCGCCGAGATCAGCGTGCCGGCGTGGCCGATACCCACCCAAAAGACGAAGGTGGTGATGTACACGCTCCAGAAAACCGGCGGGTTGTAGCCGGCGTGGCCCAGCCCGTCCTTGAGCAGGATCAGGAACGTCAGAATGCCGATCAGGAAGAGCGAGACCGCCGCAGCGAGCAGAAGCAGGTAGCCTCTGCTGGGCGGCCCGAGCGTCGCCACCACGTCCCGGGTGACTTCGGCGTGAGTCTGACTGATCCCGTGCCCCTGGGGCGCGGCGTGCGGTTGGGCGACGACAGCCATCGGTTAAGCCTCCGCCGGGAGCAGCACCTTGGCCAGATAGGTGATCGCCGAGCGAGTGTTGAGGTCCTCGAGCACACGGTAGCCGCGCGGGTCTTGCTGCAGGCTCGCCACCCGGCTCGCGGAGTCACGGACGTTGCCGAACACGATCGCATCGGAGGGGCAGGCCTGGGCGCAGGCCGTCACTACATCGCCGTCGCGTACGGGGCGATTCTCCAGCCGTGCCTCATTCTGCGCACCGCGAATACGCTGAATGCAGAACGTGCACTTCTCCATGACACCCCTGGCTCGAACCGTCACGTCCGGATTGAGCTGGAGGTGCAGCGGCTCGGGCCAGGAGGATTGATTGTACTTGTACCAGTTGAAGTAGCGGACCTTATAGGGGCAGTTGTTGGCGCAATAGCGAGTGCCAACGCACCGGTTGTAGACCTGCCCATTCAAGCCATCAGGCGTGTGGTAGGCTGCATATACGGGACAGACCGGCTCGCAGGGAGCATTGGAACAGTGCTGGCACAACATGGGAATGAATCGAGCTGTAGGCGGCAGCCGCGGATCTCCCTCGCCTTCCCAGTAGCGCTCGATGCGCATCCAGGTCATCTCCCGGCCCCGGAGAATCTCCTCCTCGCCCACCGTCGGAATGTTGTTCTCGGCGTAGCACGCTGTCACACAGGCCTGGCAGCCGGTGCACTTCGCCAGGTCGATCGCCATACCCCAGCGCGGGCTGCTCCCGGCGTAGTCGCCGTACTGAGTGGCCTCTTCCTGTTCGCGGCTCCAGCCTTTGATCGCTTCAAGCTCCTGCTCGGTGTTGATCTCGTGCCGGCCGTGTCCCTCGGCGAGGTACGCCTGCTCGACGGTGAGACCCTTTTGGGCGGCCTCCAAAGTGACTGCCTCGGCGATGCCGCGGCCTAACTGGCGGGGAGTGCCCGCGATGGATGCCAGCTTCTTGTAGCGGCCGGTCTTCTCCACCGTGACCCGGGTGGACACATAGGGGAGAAACCCGCCTGCAGGAGTACCCAGGAGGTCCAGCGCATTTACCCCGAGACCCCTGGCGTAGCCGCCATACTCGGTATGCCCCAGACCCAGCGGGACGGCGATGACGTCGCGATGGATGCCCGGATACACGAAGACCGGCGCCTCGATGGATCCATGCGGAGACGTCAGGCGAAGTATCTCGCCGTCGCGCACGTCGAGCCTGCGCGCGGTATCGGGGTGGACCTCGACCCACGAGTGCCAGGTGATCTTGGTGACCGGATCGCTGTTTTCCAGCAGCCATGGCTTGTTGGCGCCGCGGCCATCAGAGAGCATTGAATGGGGATAGGGGACGAAAACGAACTCGCCATTTCCCTCGAGCGATGGCCTGGTATAGGTGATCTGAGCGGCACCGGCGCTCAGAGAGACCGGAGCCCCTGCGGCAACCTCGGAGAAGACGCCGCCCCGCTGCACCGCCGCATGCCAGAATGCGGCAAAGTCTCCCCCGCCCTGCTGAGCGGCAATCGCCTGCCAGCGGGCCTGCAGGTGATCCTTGTAGGACGGGGCAGTGAACCGGGCGAGCGGCCCTCCCATCTTCCTGGCCGTGCGGAGCAGAACATCGCCGGTCGGCAAGGTGTTGAACACCGGCTCCATGACCGGCTGCATCAGGCTGTTCACTCCCGCTCGTGGCCTCAGGTCGTCCCAGCGCTCCAGCGCGTGATGTCCCGGCAGGAGCAGGTCACAGAGCGCCGCGGTCTCATCCAGGTACATGGAGGTGGAGACCCTGAAGGCGGCCTTCTTGAACTTGCCGGCAAAGCCACTGGACTTCGGCAGGGTGTAGGCCGGGTTGGCTTCGTGCACCATCGCCACGGCGACCTGGCCAGCCTCGAGTGCCGCCAGCACCGGCTGAAGCGCGCCGTAGCCACCGGCCTCGTCCAGGTCGGCCTCGAAGCGCACCGTCTGGCCGACGTTGCCCGCCACATAGTTCAGGATATTCACGGCGGCACATACCTCGGCCGCCCCCGCATGCTGGCTGCCCACGCCGCCGGCGATGGCGAGCCCCGGACGAGCCGCACCAAACTCGCGCGCGAGCTGTTCGATAATGGCAGCCGGAAGCCCGGATTCAGCGGCTGCCATCTCGGGAGTGAACCGGGCAAGCGTACCTCTCAATGCCGGCGCTCCACCTGAGGATTCCAGGATCAGGTTCGCCATGGCGAGCGCGACGGCGGCCTCGGACCCAGGCGTGATCGCATGCCATCGGTCCGCGTTCAGACCCGTGAGGTTCATCCGCGGCGCGATATAGACGAACGGCGCTACGTTCCCACCGCCAAAGCCGTGACTGGCAGCAAAGCCCCGGGCGTGCTCGATCGAGCCGGGTCCGGTGTCGAGGAAGTCGGCCCCAAAGGAGAGGATGTACTTCGCGCGCCCGAAGTCGTGCGCAGCCAACCCGTCGATGCCGAATACCTGCCGATTGGCGGCCTTCTGCGGCTCGGAGGCGAACGGCTCGTAGCGCGCGAGCCGGCCACCGAGTGCTGAAACCCACTCGCCAAGCAGGTCGGAGAAAGTACCGCGCCCGGCGCCCGAGATGACCGCGACGTTCTTTCCGGCGGCGCCGAGTCTCTCCGCAAGCCGGGCAATGGCATCATCCCAGGTAATCTCCTGGAGTTGCCCTTTCCCGTCCCGCGCCATGGGTCCCTTGAGCCGGCCGGGGTTGTAGAGACCTTGGAGAGCTGCCTGCCCGCGGGAGCAGAGCTTACCCTGGTTGATGGGGTGCTCGGGGTTGCCTTCGAGCTTGACCGCTCTCCCCTCACGGGTGCGCACGTGCAGGCCGCAGCCAGTGGAGCACTCGGTACAGGTACTGGCGTACCAGGTGGCGACGCCCGGAACCTGGTCCTCGGCCTGCACGAGATAGGGGATCAGCTTCTCGACCTTGCTCGTCGAGCAGCCCGATAATGCCAGCGCCCCGCCTCCTGAGACCCCAAGAACGGTGAGGAACCGGCGGCGGTCGAGAGTGGACCGTGGTTCGTCAGCCATTTGAGCTCCGCTTAATCGTCGCCAGTCGCCAGTCGCCAGCCTCACGTGAGCAATCAGCTAGAGCGCAAACACCCAGCGCGCAGGATCGAGGCCCGTCACGGCGGCATCTGCCACCGACGATTGATGTCCGGCAATCGAGGACTGGCGACTGGCGACTGGCGACTAGTAGTGGCATACCGAACAATCCTGGGAAACTTTCCGCTCGAGGTGGCACGAGATGCAAAATCCCATCTTGTCCACCTGATTCACCTTGAATACCTGAGGCATGCGCTGCACATCGCCATGGCAGGTTGCGCACGCATTCGGGCCCATAGCCTTGATATGACGCTGATGAGGGAAGTGGGCATGGCGGGGCAGATAATGCACTCGTACCCACTGAATCGGCTTCTTCTCGGTCCACGCCTGCCGCAGCTTCCTGATCTCGGTCTGATGCGAGCTGTCCCGGCCTCCGATGACGAGATGACAGCCCATACACGTCTGCACGGTTGGAATTCCGGGCTCGGATGACACCTGAACCGAGTAGTGGCAGTATTGACACTGCATCTTGTACTGGCCGGCGTGTATGTCGTGGCGGAAAAAAATCGGCTGGCGCGGGCCCTTGAGGCTGCCGCTGTCTGAAACGGAGAGTACGGGAGCCGCAATGGAGTCGGCGACCGAGGTTGCCTGCTGCGCGTAAGGGGGAACTCCGCCGAGCGTGAGGAGGGCAGCGACGCCACCGGCCGCAACGCCACCGACGACGTATGCCAGCTTACGCATTCATCATCTCACCGCTGAGGAAGAGCCCTGATCGTGAAACTATTCACTAGCGCGGGTACGGGGATATCCCTGGGCGCTCGACGCGGGCGAAGTATAGTCCGCGCATCTGATTACACAACCCGAGCGCAGTCATAATCCGACTAATTCAGTCGGCTTCCACTTCGCCCGAGGTGCCACCGTGCGCTCGGGGACTTCGTCGCAAGGTCGGCCGTTCAGCGAGCCAATCCGCCTTTCGGCGCGCGAGGCTCAGGAACGCATCCAGAATCCGGCGATCCGCCAACTCGAGCCAGCACCATTTTACCGGGCCGGTGCGCTGGCCCTCGAGGATGGCTCGAGCCAGCGATCCCGACAGCTTGGGTCCCTTGCCCAGGCGCGCTTCCTCGCTTTCGGAGAGCGTGAAGGTGACATCCACACCGCCACGCATGAAGTGCAGCCAGCACAGCTTTCGGTTTCCGATGCCATACTCCCAGGCCCATTGCCAGGTCGGCCCCATGAAGCGGACTTGCTCCGCGGCGCCCTCGATCTCCAGGAGGCCGGTGCGCAGGGCCCGGAATCGCTCCGCGGCGTTCGCCGGCAGATCGGTGAGCGGCGCGGTGGGCATCGGCTCTACTGCGGCGTCGGTATAAAGATTGGAGGTCCAGTAAGCGCTCGAACGTCCCATCAGGATTCTCCTCTCGGACTCCGCTCCAGATATCGGACGACTTCGATACCCATGGCGCGGAGCAGCGAGGCTTCGCGTCCGTCGAGTTCCGCCCGGAAGACGATTTCCCGGAAAGAGCGCATCACACTCTCCGGACGCCTGGTCTTGAAGAAGTCGACCGCCCAGAGCGCACCGGTCCAGTCGGTAAAGAGCTCTTCCAGCTGCGCGGAGGTCGCGGGCTCAGCCCGGTTCCGCGGCGGTTTTGTGGGAAGCTTTTCCCCGCCCCGTGCGTTCCAGCTCTCGTACGCCATGATCGCGACTGCTTGCGCCAGGTTCAAGGACCGGTGAGATGGATCAGTCGAGATCGTCACCAGGGCACTGCACAAGTCCAGCTCGGCATTGGTGAGGCCCCTGTCCTCTCTGCCGGCAACAATGGCCACTGGACCGGCGGATGCCTCAGCGACCAGTGTCGCCGCCGCGTCCCGGGGACGCAGGACCCGTCGTTTGGCAGCCCGTTCGCGAGCGGTCAGGACGGCGGTAAACACGCAGTCGGAAATGGCCTGTTCCAGAGAGTCCAGAATTTCGATGCGGGCGACGAAATCGGCGGTGTTGTGGGCGATGCCCTCGATACGATAGGGATCGAATACTTCAGGGGCTACCAGCCGCATCTTTTCGATCCCGAAGTTCTTCGCTATCCGGACAGCACTGGCGACATTGACGATGTCCTGCGGGTTCACGAGGATGAGGATGGGGGGCGGGCGGCCGGGCAGCGGGACGGCGAGGTGGTCTGTTTTCGAGAGAGACTCCTCAGTGGTGTGCTCTTCCCGTTCCGCTGCCCCGCTGCTCCGCTGCCCCGCTTTGCTCATGCCTCTCCCAGAAACGAGATGTCGTGTTTCTTTGCCTTCAACGCGGAGGCAAATCCGGCTTTCTCCACGGCCTTCATGTAGGCTTCTTTCGGCTCCACCTGCTTGCCGTCCACCAGCTCCAGCAGCGCATCGTTGAGCGTGACCATGCCGGTCTTGCGGTTGGTCTGCATGATGGACGGGATCTGAAACGTCTTTCCTTCTCGAATGAGGTTGGAGACCGCCGGGATGGTCAGGAGAACTTCCCGCGCGGCCACCCGGCCTCCGCCGATTTTCTTGCAGAGCGTCTGGGCGATAACACCTCGCAACGACTCCGATAACATGACCCGGACCTGCGCCTGCCGGTCGGGCGGGAACTGATCGATAATTCGGTCGATAGTAGACGACGCTGTGGTCGTGTGCAATGTACCGAAGACGAGGTGCCCGGTCTCAGCGGTCTCGATGGCAATCGAAACGGTCTCGAGATCGCGCATTTCCCCCACCAGGATGATATCCGGGGCTTCGCGAAGGGCGGCACGCAGCGCGTGCTTGAATGAACGGGTGTGTAGTCCCACCTGACGCTGCGTGACCAGGCATTTCTTGCTGGGATGGACGAACTCGATGGGATCTTCGATAGTAATGATGTGATCAGTACGGGTCCGGTTGATGAGGTCCACCAGGCCCGCCAGGGTCGTGCTTTTGCCCGACCCGGTTGGCCCGGTGACCACCACGAGTCCCTTTGTGAGATAACAGAGATTTTGAACCTCCCGGCTCAACCCCATTTCATCGGCGGTTCGAATCTGGTTGGGAATCACCCGAAAGACTGCCATGGGACCGAAGCGATCCCGGCCGGCATTGCAGCGGAACCGAGCCAGCCCTTCGATCTCATAGGCCCAGTCAGTGTCCCCCCCTTCCCTGAACTCACCGATCTCTTTCGCCGTCATGATGCTGACCAGCATGGTATCCAGCTGATTGAACGTGAGGGGTGGCAAGGATTGGCGGGCCAGCTCTCCATGCTGCCGCAGCATGGGCGGCTCACCGGTCCTGAGGTGCAGATCGGAAGCGCCGGACGATACCAGAGTGCGGAAGAGCTCCTCGAGAGCGGTGCGGGCCGCGGCGAGTTCCTGCGCCTGGGGGGCTGCCGGTACGGCGTGAACTGGAGCTGGCTGGGATGGCGCCGCCGCAGTGGTTCTGGTTGTCGCAGTCATCGGCTTCAACAGTGCCGTGCCGTCCGCCCCCGACTTCAACTCGACCTGCACCTCGCCGCTTGGGGCCTTATAAGCGAAGGCCAGGGGCCCGGCGGACCCCAGCTGCGCTGCAGTCTCCGGCGTCGCGATCTCCCGGACCAACGCTTGAATCTGCGCGTCACTGAGGGGCTCGCGCGTCAGATGGCGAACGGCGCCGTTCTGCATCAGTGAGGCGGGTTTGCCCACGCTCAAGCTGAGCGCCTCTGCCCGCTGGTCATGCATCACCTGGATCAGCTTATCGAGTCGGGCCAATGTTGTCTCAGTCGAGGGGGCGGATGAGGCGGACGAGGGACTTGTTGAAGTATCGGGTGAGATCGTTCGTCCAGACGGTGAAAAAGCGTCCCGGTGTATTGACATAATCCAGCGCCCGTGATCGAGGCGGGGGAAGCTCGAAGCTCGACCGCCCGCGGTACTCGGCTCCGGTCGTCAGCGCTACCTCGAGGCCCACCAGCCGAGCGACCGAGGCACGCTCTGGATCCGCCACACTGCTCTCCTCGTGGCACGAGACGACTGCCACTTGGGCCTTGGAGACAAACGCGACTCCCCCTCCCCCCAGAGTCAGGGCGAAGAAAGGCTCGGGTCGATTCAGCATCTCCAGGGGACTCTCAGTGGTGAGCGGATAGGCGGCGCTGGCAACGAGATGCATTTCGCCCTCGAGCACAGCTCCGTCGGCCAGCAAGACCTCGGCGGTTATCCGCCGCGTGGCTCCCCAGTCGCTCATCAGTAAGATGTTCGGCGCATGTGGCCGGAAACTGAACGGGCCGCGCTGAGCACGGCAAGTGCGGCAGGGCCTACCCCCGGATCTCCACTCCCGAGCGTTGTTCGATCAGCCGTATCGTTTCAACGTGATCCGCGTTTTCCCCCAGCTCGGCCCGTGCTTCGCCCAGGAGTTCTCCCGCGAGGTCGAGCAGCGGCGCCTGCACCCCGGTTTCTCCGAGAAAGGCCCGGGCTATGGACACATCCTTGTCCAGCAGAGCCAAACGGAATGTCTGCGGCCAACGTCCCGTCAGGACCCGCTCGGACACCAGCGCCTCGGTGACAAACGAGCGGCCGCTGGCCGCGTTAAGCACCGCCACTGCGGTACGGGCAGAGACACCGGCTTTGACCAAGGCCGCCAGCCCTTCGCCGACAGCGATGAGATTGACCGCCAGCAGCGCGTTGTTGACCGCTTTCATGGCATGTCCCGTTCCGACTGGTCCCAGATGCTCGATCCGCCGGCCGAAGGCGGACAGAAGCTGCTCTGCGCGGGCAAAGCTCTCCGGGTCGGCTCCGACCATGACCGTGAGCGTACCTGCCTCAGCCCCGCTCACCCCTCCGCTCACCGGCGCATCGGCGAACCCCACCCCGCGGGCATGGAGCCGCTGAGCAATTCGCCGCGAGGTGCCCGGATCTCCCGAGGTGCAGTCGATCATGAGCGCGCCCCGTTCCAGGCTCTCCTCCATGCCCTCGGGACCGGCCAGCAGCGCTTCCACTTCCCGGGAGGTGGGCAGGCAGGTTATGACCACCTCCGCACCGGTTGCTGCCTCCCTGGGCGTCGCCACCGCTCGGGCGTGATGCTCATGAGCAAATGCAGCTGCGCGGTCCGCGGTGCGGTTCCACACGGTGAGTGCGTTGTGCCGGGCCAGGTGCGCGGCCATGGGAGCGCCGATTGCACCGAGGCCGAGAAAGCTGACGCGCATCAGCTGCCGCTGGCTGGTAGCTCAGAAGCACCGCTGCGACGCTGGCCCAGCTCACGATCCAGCATCAGCAAGCCGGGCCGATCGTCACCTACCATCCGGAGCTGTTCCGCGAGAAGGCCGCTGGTCTTCTCCTCTTCTACCTGTTCCTGAACAAACCAGTCGAGGAAGACCCTGCTGGCGAAGTCGCGCTCCTCGAGAGCCAGGCCGTACAGATGGTTGATGCTGGCGGTGACTTCCTTCTCGTGGCGGTGCGCCTGGTCGAACACCTCCCGAGCCGAATTAAAGTCCGCAGGAGGACCGCCGATCGGCTGCAGTTGGACCTTTCCGCCTCGATCGAGCAGGTGATCGAAGATCTTCATGGCGTGGTTGGCTTCCTCCTTGGCCTGGCCCCGCATCCACTTCGCCAATCCTGGAAGGTTGGAGGCGTCGAGGTAGGCTGACATTGAGAGGTAGAGGTACGACGAGTAGAATTCGTGCTTCATCTGCTCGTTCAATGCGGCCTGTACTTTGGTGCTCATCATCGGGCGATCTCGTGTGAGTGAGTGCGTCGAAGATAGGTCGCGCCGTGGAGTCACGCCAAGGGTTAAGAATGCCGTTCCGCTCTCTCTTGTCCCGCGTGGTGCTCGCGGCGCTCGGCGCATGCCTGGTGTTGTTCATCGTCGGCCCGCTGCTTCGGCTTCTCTTTTTTGCCACTCCGGAGACCCTGGGTGAGGCACTCCGCGACACCGAGCTGCGCGATTCGATAGTTCTCACCGTCTTCACCGCCAGCCTGGCGACAGTTATCGCGGCCCTCTTCGGGGTTCCGCTGGCGTATCTGCTCGCACGCCGAAAGTTTCGAGGGCGGCGCCTGGTGCAGGGCCTGATCGAGCTCCCGGTGGTCGTCCCCCACCCGGTGGCAGGCATCGCACTGCTCCTGTTCCTGGGACGACGCTCCGAGGTGGGCGGCGCGTTGGCCCACCTGGGCCTCGAGTTCGTAAGTCATGTGCCCGGCATTGTCGCCGCCATGCTCTTCGTCTCCGCCCCGATCCTCGTGAGCGGCGCACGGGAGGCGTTCGGCAGCGTTGATCCCCAACTCGAACGGGTGGCCCGGACCCTCGGCGACAGCGCGTGGGGCGCGTTCAGACGCGTAACGCTGCCACTCGCCGGACGAGGCGTTCTGGCGGGATCGATGCTGGCGTGGTCCCGCAGCGTGAGCGAGTTCGGCTCCATCGTCATTCTCACGTATAACCCGAAAGTCGCCAGCATCTACATTTTTGATCGATTTACTACCTTCGGACTTCACGCCGCGGTTCCTGCTGCGGTGATCCTCCTGCTCGTGGCGCTCGTCGTGCTCCTGGTGATCCGGGTGCTTCAGCCGGGTGAACGCCCGTGATCCGGCTGGAAAATCTCCATGTACGGGTGGGCAGTTTCGACCTGCAGGACATCTCCTTCGAGGTTCCCACAGGTGGGTACGCGCTCATCATCGGGCCCACCGGCTCCGGCAAGACGACGCTGCTCGAGGCGGTAGCCGGCCATGCGCCGCTTCGTGCGGGGCGTGTCTTCATGCATGACGATGAGGTGACCAACCTGCCGCCGGAGCGCCGTGGTCTCGGCTTCGTGTACCAGCAATACCATCTGTTTCCTCACCTCAGCGTACGGGAGAACATAGGTTACGGCATCGCCCGGAGACGATCCCAGCTGGACGGCTTCGATCCGGCTGACCGGGTAGCGGAGTTGGCTGATATGCTTGCCCTCGAACCTTTGCTGGGCCGGACCGTGAGAGGGCTCAGCGGCGGAGAACAGCAACGCGTTGCACTCGCCCGTGCGCTGGCGCCGAAGCCATCAATCCTGCTGCTCGACGAGCCGTTCGCCGCTGTCGATCCGGCCACACGGCAGGTCCTCCGCCGGGAACTGCGAGAGCTGCACGAGCGTGAGAAGATCACCACGTTGCAGGTGACCCATGATTTCGACGAAGCCCTACGTCTGGGCGACATGGTCGCGGTTCTCGCCGAAGGAAGGATTGCTCAGAGCGGCACGCCGGAGCAGGTGTTCCGTTATCCCAACTCCGCTTTCATCGCTCGATTCGTGGGCACCGGCAACGTGATTGCTGGAACAGTCGATCGAACTGCCGACCCGGACCAACCTGGTGCGTTTCAGGGGCGGTTCACTGGTGGCAATCTGGTACTGGATGTCGTCGCGGAGCGAGAAGGGCCGAGCCATGCGGTTCTGCGGCCGGAGGACATCGTCCTGAGTCTCACCCACGATCGTGGCTCGGCCCGGAATCACATGGAGGCCAAAGTCGTCCGGCTGGAGCGCCTCGGACCGGTGACGCTGGTTCATCTCGATGTGGGCCGGCCGTTGATCGCCTCGTTGACCACGAAATCGGTCGAAGAGATGGAGCTCAGGACCGGAGTGGCGGTGGTTGCTGCCGTCAAGGCAACAGCCATCCTCCTGGTATAGGATCCCTCCATGTCCGCTCGCCTTATCCATGTCGATCTCGACGCGTTCTTTGTCGAGGTGTGCCGTCAGTTTTATCCCGAGCTGCGGAAGATCGAGCTCCTGGTCGTGGGCGGGCGGCGTGAACAGCGCGGTGTCGTTCAGTCAGCATCGTATGGGGCGCGCAGCTTTGGTATCCACGCCGGAATGCCCATCGCGGAAGCAGTTCGTCTCTGCCCTCAAGCCACATTCTTTCAGGGGTCGTTCGCCCACTATCGGACCGCGTCCGTCAGGGTGCGTGAGGTACTGGGGAACTTCTCTCCCACTGTCGTCATGGCCTCCCTGGATGAAGCGTATCTGGACTTTGCCGGAACTGAGCGGCTGTACCCGGTTTCTCTGCTTCCCATCGCGGAGCAGCTTCGGGATAAGGTGCGCCAGGAGACCGGGCTCGACTGTAGCGTGGGGATAGGGCCCAACCGCATGATCGCGAAGCTGGCATCAGACTTCGCCAAGCCAAGAGGCCTGATGGAGGTTCGCGCGGGCTGGGAGGAAGGTTTCCTGGCGGGCCTTCCTTTGCGTGCCATGCCTGGCGTCGGTCCCAAGACCGCTGAGCGATGGAGTGAGCTCGGGCTGGTCGATGTTTCTCAGGTACAACAGATGGATGAGAGGGCACTGGAGCGGCTCATCGGGCCAGATGCCCGGGCCCTGAAGCTCAGGGCGCAGGGCCGTGGGGGAACCGTCCTCAGGCCGCACCGGCTGCCGAAGTCGGTGAGTCGGGAGACCACGCTCTCACGCGATGTGCGAGACTCCGCCGAGCTCGAGCGGATACTGGCGCTGTTGACCGCACGTGTTGCCGGGCAGCTGCGCGATGAGCAGATCCTGGCCAGAACGGTAACGATGAAGTTGCGCCACGATGACTTTCACACCGTCACCCGTCGGCAAACGCTGGACACCGCAACGGACCTGGATGCAGAACTCTATCTGGCAGCACGCGCCCTCTTCCGGACCGCATTCGATCAGGTGCGGCAGCGAAACCGGGGCGTGCGCCTGATCGGAATTGCGGCGACCAACCTGGGAGCAGCAGCAGAGTCCGATCTCTTCGAAGCTCCGGAACGTGGCCGGCTCCGAAAGCTGACGGCCGCGGTGGACAAGGTGCGCGGAAAGTACGGGTTCAACTCTGTCACACCAGCCACGATTCTCGAGCTGCGGCAGCGCCGAGGCAGGCCGTAGTCAGGGAGCGCGCAGGTCCTCGGCCTCGAACCGCAGGCCGACCGTGCCATCAGAAGCGATGACCCTGGGGCCGAGATCCCGGAACGTCGCAGTGCGCCGGCCTCGAGCCTTCGCTTGCACGGTGCTATTCTTGTAAAGCCGGTAATACCCGACGAATACGCGCCGGGCGCCGGGGCGCACAGCACAGCCGCAGTCCAGGGCGCCTTCGAGTCCCGCATTCACCGTGATCCGGAGCAAATCGTTGCCGGCGTTGGTGATCAGCGGCGCGAAGTAGTCGAGTTCCAGTCCGCGAGCCGCAGCATAGCGGTGGATGGTTCCCCACCTCGCTCTCTCGAGCAACGAGCCTCGAACCTCCTCTCCCATCGGCCGGCTGTCCGCTGAAAGCGGCCGCACCAGCTCCCATTGGATGACAAGGCTCCTGCTCCACGGTACCGGGAGGAGTGTCCGCTCACCCGGCATCAACGTGAGCGGATCATCGTGAGCCACCGCAACGCGCACCGGGGCTGCCAACCGGTTGACGAAAGCAATCTGCGGGCGGCCAACGAGGTAGAGGCCGGCGAGCGCAGCAAAGGACAGGAGTAACAGGAGGACCGGCAGACCGGGCGACGGGCGGCGGCGCACTACCATGCGCGCAGCAGAACCTGTGTCACCGCATCCCGCTGCTCGTCTCCAGTCAAGAACTCCGGTCGAATGCGCGAGCGCACCGCGCGGAACGCAGCCGGTTGGGAGTCGCGCACCTGCACGGATACGTGCTGAAACACGGCGGAGAACAACCGCTCGTAGTCGAAGACCCGTAGCCGGTTGAGGTTGCTGCCCGGATTCAGGAACCTGCGCCAGGTCCCCTCAGAGTAACACAGCATCTCGAAAGGATACCTGGAAAAATGATCCCGTAAATCGATGAAGTGAAAGTGCTGGCCACCAGGCGCGGTAGCCTGGGCCAGCTCTCGCGCCGCGCCGGCCACATCACCGACGTGCTCGAGCACCGAGTTCGAGAGAACGATATCCACTGGGTCATCCCGTTTCGACAGGTACTGCCCGAGCGGAGCATGGATGACAGTGATCAAGCCGGGAAGAGGGACCGCCGGCAGGCCCGATGGATCGAAGATGGTGCCGCCCGGTGCCGCGATCGACCTGGTGATCGGAACCGGAGCGGCGTAGGGATCAACCAGAACCACGTGCCGGGCGCCTGCCCCGAGTAGCGCCAGAGCTACATCGAGACGCCCACCGTAGCCGAAGATGAGAATTCGCCGCCCCAGGACAGTCTCTCCCGCGCGCTCGATCGCGTCCATGAACCGGCGGAATGCCGCTGCGGGCGCCCTGGTCTCGATGCCGGGTCGGATAATCAAGCCGCGACGGAGCAGCAGACGAACGAGCCGCTCCGGCATGTACCGACGCACGACACGCAAGACGAGATAGTCGATAGGAGCCAATCAGGGTTTCTCACCTTCGCTGTTCCGCCCCAGCCCACCAGATGCCAGAAAAATCTTCCCCCAAGGTAACGCGGCGGCTGACCCGGCACAGGGAGACCACAGGTGAAAGTCTGCGCTGACGTGCTCATGTCCTTCTGCACAATGTGCGTATTTCGGCCACCAATTTGGCATATTAGTCGGCCTTGATGCTTACTGCGAGCCGCCATTTCTGCATTTGTTGCAGGTTTACCTTGACAGCCAGCGCATGAGCCTCTATACTGAATCCAGCAAGTCCAGCCACCTTTCACGGGCCATACGATGCTCGATCCACGCCAAAACTCCCTCGCGGCAAACGCCCGGCGAA
>DATFFX010000099.1:0-4469 GCA_035249825.1 Gemmatimonadales bacterium
ATGGTTCCGAGAATCCGGGGCGGCGAGATCAGTTGGCGACGCCCAGCAGGCGCTCACCTCCAGCACGGCTGAATGCGGCCGCTGCTTCCCGGCTCTTCGCCTCCGCCAGGTGCAGAACCCGGATGAACTCAGGCTCCGCCCGGACCGAATCGAACCACGGGTCCTGTACCAGCAGACGCGAACAGTAGAATCCCCCATTCACCACCCGGCCGAGCATCTCGAGTGCGAAATCCCGGTCCTGGACCCGCGCGAGGTTGCGAGCACAGAAGAGGAGCCCCTCGGGATCGTGGAATCCGGTTTCGAGCATCTTCCGGGTGCCCTCGACGCACTCAGCGCGATCATTTTCGAACGCGCCGCGGAGAGCCTGGAGGTACCAGCGCTCACTGGTCGGCCACCGCGACTCGAGGAGCCGAACACCGGTGAGCGCCTCCTCTTTTTTGCCCATCATCCAAAGCGCGGCGTAGCGCAGCGCCTGGATCTCTTCCAGGTCGCTCAGTGTGGTCTGTTCGTAGTCGCCTAACGTCCAGTAGGTGTAGTGAACGCTGGTGCGCACGCCCGGGTCGATGCGCCGGGCGCGGCGGTCGGCTGCCAGCGATGCCTCCAGCAGGCCACAAAAGCGGCAAGCCACCACCAGGCCCGCGTAGAGGTCGGGATCGGCTGCTCCACTCTCTACCTGCCGGAGGAGTCGCAACACGGCTTGAGGTGCCGCCCCGAACTCTTCGATCTCGAAATAGGTGTACAGGTTATGGGCCAGGGGCAGGTCGGGGTTCAGCTCCAGCGCGGTCCGGAAGGCCTCCTCTGCCCTACGCCGCTCTTCGCTGACATCACCGTGACCATATTTACCGAGCACACGATGCACTCGGCCGAGACGGGCCCAGGCAGGGGCGTATTTGGGGTCGAGCTCCACGCAACGGCGGTAGAGGTCTCGTGCCGTGACGAGCCGGCTGGGACTGGCAGAGCCCTCTGCGATGTGAGTGGCGTGAAGATAGAGCTGATAGGCGTCGGGGCTGACCGGCACATCGCGGTGTAGCGCGCCCCGGTCGCGGGCAGACAGCGGGATGGCGAGGGCATCCACAATCTGCCGCGTGAGCTCGTCCTGGAGCTGAAAGATGTCGGTTAGCGGAACCTGTGCGCTTCGTGAAATCACCACAGTTCCTCCGGGTGCTTCCACCAACTGAATCGAGACCCGCACCTGGCCCGCGTCACGAAGTAGTGTCCCGAGCAGTACCACGTCTACTCCGGCTTCGCTGGCGATCGTCTTGAGGTCGAGACTTTCTGCCGCAAAGCGCGTGGCAGCGGCCGTCGACCGCACCGTCAGCATTTCCAAACCAGATAGTGACTCGGTAATCGCCTCCGGGAGACTGGAGCCCAGGAACTCGATCTCGGCATCTGGCCGCAGCAACTTGAATGGGAGAACGATGAGACGGGTCATAGTCTGAACCCGGCCGGTCCGGCCTCCATCCAGAAGACCGACCGCCTCCCGGACCTCCCGCGCCATTGCAGATGCAGCCGGGTAACGGTCGCTCGGCTGCTTCGCGAGGGCCCGCTGAATGATCCCGTCGGCAGCCATGACGTCGGCCCCGCCCACAAGAGGGGGAGGCTGCTCTTTCATGAGCGCAGTGTAGACCTCGAAAACAGTGCGTCCGCCAAACGCCGGCTTCGCGGTGACCATCTCGAACATGATCGCGCCCACCGCGAACAGATCCGTGCCGGGGCTCAAGGGCGCATCGTTGAACATTTCAGGAGCCATGTACCGGGGAGTACCAACCACGGCTCCAGGCCGAGTGAGAGTGAGCGGCTGATCGACGCTATCAGGCCGCGCCAGCCCGAAGTCGAGCAGCTTCACTCCGTGAGGGGTGAGATAGATGTTGGTGGGCTTGAGATCCCGGTGGATGATCGCGCGGGAGTGCATAGCCTCGAGAGCGCCGAGAATGCCCAGCGTGATCTGCAGCGCCTCGCCGAGCGGGAGCGCGCCACGTTCTATACGTTCGGCCAGAGTCTCCCCCGTAAGGAGCTCCATGACCACGAACAGTTCACCACCTTCTTCGGCCAGCTCGTAGACCTGGCAGATGTTCGGGTGGCTGATCCCGGCCGCTACCCTGGCCTCCCGCCAGAGCCGTTGTTTCAGCGACGCGTCCGAGTCGAGCCCTCGGACCCGCTTGATGGCGACCAGCCGTCCCAGCCGCTCGTCGCGCGCCTCGTAGACAATCCCCATTCCTCCCTCGCCCAACTTCCGCACCACCCGGTATTGACGGATGGCCTCGGGGTCCGACTCGGCGGACCGCTCTGCCGGCGACGAAGATCGCTTGAACCAGCGGAACATGGCAGTGAAATCAATCATTGCGGCACCGGCTACGCGAGTACCGTTAAACTGAGGAAAACGGCATTTCAGGATTGGAGGACCACGACTGCCAGATCGGATCCTCCTAACCTGGTACCTATCCCGCCTCTTCGCGTATTGGTTGGGGGGATCGTGATGGTATGCGGCGGCGAAGATCAGGTAATCGGAAACCGGATGAAAGCTGACCTTTCCCGGGAGCACGGCGTTACCTACTTTCTACAAACATTGACGTCGCTCCCTGCCCCCGCACACCGGCTACCCGCGCCCAGCCGTTCAGCCTGGATATTACCCGGGGCAATGGTGGCTATCAGTGTGGCCGCTCTGGCCCTGGCCGATGCTGCGCCAGATTGGGCGAAGCTCTCCTATTTTGTGCCGTTCACCTTCCTGGGGAACTCTCTGGCCCCTCTGCCGTATGACGGCGCGGTGGTATACCTGGGTGCACACTACGCACTCTGGCTCGTGGTCTCGATAGCCATCGCCGCCACCCTGGTCATCGAAGTCTGGAACATGGAGCTCCTGGCGCGGCTCCTGGCGCGCGAGGGCACCAGCGCCTTTCGCAATCATCGGTTTACAGTTTGGTCGCTGCGCTGGTACGCAAAAGCACCCTTCTGGTCACTGGTTCTCACCTGTGTACTTCCAATCGTTCCCCATTACCCGATGCGCTTCCTCGCCGTTCTGGCGGGATATCCGCTCTGGAAGTACCAGATCTCCGTCATTCTTGGCCGAGGAGCCCGCTACACGGGCCTGGTGCTCGTCGGTGCGACAATACCGATACCTGGGGCATGGCTCGTTGCGGTTAGCCTGGTGATCCTCGCCTTCGGTGTGCGGGGTGCACGGCGAATGAATCGGGCGCCTCCGGACGTGGCGATTGCACGACGCGCCGAGGCGCTGGCGGAAGACGCATGACCCGCTGCTTTCTGCTTCTGGTGGACGGGCTCAGAGCCGATGTCGCTGAGGCGCGTATCGCCGGAGGCCATCTGCCGCACCTCGCCGCGATGCTCGAGCATGGTGGCCGAACCCATGCGATCACGGGTTTTCCTTCTACCACAGGCGTGGCGTACCTCCCGTTCCTGACCGGGTGTACCCCGGGCCACTGTAACGTTCCGTCAATCAGATGGCTCGACCGAGCCAACTATCGCGGTCATTGGTGGCGAGACCGAAATGCCATAAGGAGTTACTGCGGCTACCAGGCAGGAATGCTCGACGACGACATCCGCGCGGACGTGCGCACCATCTTCGAGCTGGTGCCGGACAGCATCGGTATCTTCACACCGGTAGCCCGAGGCCTCGATCGGCACAGAGACCCGAGCCGCCACGAGCGCAAGCTTTGGGGATCACTGGCACATGTGGCCATGTGGCACCAGCCGTCCGATGACTCGGTGGCGCGCCACCTGCTCCGAGCAGCGGACGGGACCTCACGTTTTGTGTTTGCACAATTTCCCGCCGTAGATGGCTACACCCACCAATCCGGCTCCAACTCAGCAGTGGTCTACCGGGCTTTGGATCGTCTGGATGAGACGGTCCGCCTCCTCCGGGAGCGACTGCTCAGTCGAGGGCAGCTGGACGATAGCCTGGTTCTGATCGTGAGCGACCATGGAGCTTCGCGGGTCGATACTCACGTGGATCTGGCCGACTGGTTTCGCCGGCAGGGCGTTGCCACGCTGGCGCACCCGATCGTTTGGGAACGGAACCCACGGGCAGCGGTCATGGTGGCGGGAAACGGGTCCGCGATGGTGTATGCCCGTCCTGGCGAGCCGCGGACGCAACGGTGGCCGCTGGAGCGGCTGCGGCACCCGGTGACATTCGGCATCGGCAAAGACGTCATATCGTCTCTGGTCAGTGAACCGTCAGTCGCCTTTGTTGCGGCGGAATCCGAGACTGGAGGCGTGCTGGTCCAGAGCCAGGAGGGCATCGCCCAGCTCACGCGGAGCGCCGGCCGGATCGTGTACCAACCGCTCTCCGGCGATCCACTTTCAGTCGGTAGAGGCTGGAGCGCGACGGCCAGAGAGTGGCTGGAGAAAACGTGGGACGCCGGTTTCCCCGATGCCGCCTTCCATTTGCTGGACCAGTTCCGGAGTGAGCGGACTGGAGATCTGGTGGTGATTGGAAGGGAGGGCTACGACTTCCG
>DATFFX010000100.1:0-2463 GCA_035249825.1 Gemmatimonadales bacterium
CGGTGTCTCCGGTCTTGCTTGAGCCCTGACTGCACGCGGTGCCCGCGGCCGCACCAACGACGAGCGAGATCACTGCCATCCGGTAATTACCCATGATTCCTCTCAGGAGGCGTTGCCCGTAAAAGCTATACCCTTCAATAATGGGTACACACCAATCAGGGCAAGGCGGCCTGGTCGGCGGCTTGGCTATTATCTGGCCGGCGATTTTTCTTTCTGCGACTCCTGCGGAATCGAGGCTACGTGGCCACTAACCCCTTGCCGATGACGTGAAACTATGAACCAACTGCTCCGGCGATGCGCGCTCATGGCATACCTGCTGGCGGCTGGCTCTGCGCCCAGCGTGGCCGCCGCTCAATCAGCCGACCTGAGGCAACTGAGCGGGTCCCTGGAATCCGTAGTCGCCAAGGTAGCGCCTGCGGTAGTCCAGGTTCGTGCTACCGCATATGGCCCCGTATCGGGCGGCCCCAACTCGGCTGGAGCACTCCTCGGAACCCAGCGAAGCACCGGCTCTGGCGTGGTCTTGAGTGCGGACGGCTACATCGTAACCAACGCGCACGTTGTGGAGGGAGGTCGCCGGTTCGTGGTGGTGCTTCCGCGGCCGGTTGCTGCCGGTGTGCCCGGCCGCTCGGCGCTCGCACCAGTGTCACAGGAGGTACCCGCGACGTTGATAGGAACTGATCGTGAGACCGACCTGGCGGTTCTCAAGGTGGCGCAAACAGGGCTTCCGTTCGCAACTCTGGGTAACTCGGATTCCCTGGTGCCCGGCCAGGTCGTCCTTGCTTTCGGCAGTCCCTTCGGGCTGGCCAGCAGCGTGACGATGGGGGTGGTCAGCGCGGTGGGGCGTCAGCTCCAGGACGAAGACAGGATGATCTACATCCAGACCGATACCCCGATCAATCCGGGAAACAGTGGAGGGCCGCTGGTCACCGCGGACGGGGTCGTGGTCGGGATCAATACACTCATCCTCAGCCAGTCAGGCGGCAGCGAGGGAGTCGGCTTCGCTGCGCCGGGAAGCATCGTCCGCTTCGTCTATGACCAGATCCGCAGCAACAGGAGAGTACGACGAGGCGAGATCGGCGTGTTTGCCCAGACGATTACGCCGGCGCTCGCCAGCGCACTGCACTTGCCGCGCGATTGGGGAGTGGTGCTGAGCGATGTTTACCCCAACAGCCCGGCAGCCAGAGCCGGCCTGCGTATCAGTGACGTCATTCTCTCGCTCGACGGCAAGCCCATGGAAAATGGACGCCAGTTCGATGTCAATCTTTACCGGCGGCCAATCGGCGGCTCGGTGAATCTGGAGGTGGGTCGAGGGCTCCAGCGAATCACCATCAAGGTCCCGGTCGTGGAGCGCAGGGACGAAGAAGCCCGTCTGCGGGATCTCGTGACCCCGGAGCGGAATCTCATTCCGCGGCTGGGGATACTCGGTCTGGATCTCACGCCGGACCTGGCCCGCGCGCTGGCAGGAACGCGTAGTCCCCATGGCGTGGTGGTGGCTACCGTGACGCCGGAAGCTGCGGGCTTGACCCCCGGCGACGTGATCCATGGCCTCAACGGCAGCGTGGTCAGGAGCCTGTCCGATCTCCGATCGGCGGTCGATCAGGTTGCTTCAGACTCTACTGCAGTGCTGCATGTCGGAAGGCAGGGGCGGCTTCGCTTCGTGACCATGACACTCGAGTAAAGCACCCACGCTTCAGTCGCTATTCCTCCGATCCGATCTGCCTGGCGTTCCATCGATGGAGAGTCCGCTTGGCACCCGCCCCGGCACGACGCCCTGGAGATTGCGGGCGGCGGGGTCCGTGAGTGCCTTCATGAACTCGGTTACTTCGCCGATGACTTGGTCTGAGAACACAACCCCATCCAGCAGCGGATCCCGGGTCGCCAGAATGTCGGCAAACGTGGGAAGCACGGTAGCCTGCAGCAATACCTCCAGCCGGGTGATATCGAACTCAATGAGCTTCACATCCGACTCGCTGTAGTGCGCGACAAAGTCCCGCAAATCGAAAAAGGCTCCGTTGTGCCCGTATGGGGCGGTAAGCTCGACGTTTCGAAGTGGCGGTGTCCGGAAGGCGTAACGGTCCGCGGGGTTGCCCGTAACGCGCATGCGGCCGAAGTCATCCCGGCCACTCAGGCCATCTCCCTGGCCGGGGCCGAACTGGACAACTGCAACGTTGTGGAACCTGTTATCGGTGAGCGCCGGCCCGTTATGACACACCGAGCACCGGGCACTCATGAAGTTCCTGGCCCCTTTCAGCTGAATCTCCGTCATGGCCCGGTCGTTACCGGCCAGAAACCGGTCCCAAGGCGAGTTGTTGAAGGACAGTCTCGATAGCAAAAAGCCCGCAATGGCATTGCTCGCATGCGCGAAATTCATCTGCTCAAATCGCTGCCCGGGATACGCATCCTCGAACATGCGGCGATATTCCCGGATCCCGCCGAGCCGCTTCATCAACGCCTGCCAGACCT
>DATFFX010000101.1:0-2525 GCA_035249825.1 Gemmatimonadales bacterium
CAGCGGGAAACCCCGTCCGAGAGTAGTGGTATTCGACCGGGGCAGGAGCG
The DNA here is from genome assembly GCA_035249825.1 of Gemmatimonadales bacterium. Lineage (GTDB taxonomy): Bacteria > Gemmatimonadota > Gemmatimonadetes > Gemmatimonadales > GWC2-71-9 > CAVVWJ01. The sequence continues at coordinate 51 of DATFFX010000101.1, forward strand.
GCGCCTGCCCCCTGACTTGCTGCGGCAGGCGTCCAGGCGTCTCCAGATCCTGGCGCTGATCGGATCGGCGCTCTGGGCCCTCGGGCCTGGACTCGGCCACCTCGCCTTGTACCTCACCAACCCGGGGGACCCGCGGTGGGGCCAATTCGGGCCGACTGACGTCGTTGCCGCCGTTTCGATCCTGATCGGGCTCAGTCTGTACGGCTATCTCCGGCATCGAGACCACGATCCGGGGTTCATCATGAACCTGGCCCTGGTCTACCTGATTGTCTGTGCGGCGGGCATCGCTCTCATGTTCCACATCGGGCCACCCGGCGTCACGCCGGTGAACACCGAACCAACGATCAGCTGGATCGGCCCCGTCATCCTGATGTTCGCTGCGCTGGTACCGGGCTCGCCCTGGAAGATGCTTGCCGCCGGTTTCGTGGCCGCATCCATGGACCCACTGGGCATGGTCATCGCTCAGGAGGCGGGTCACATCCATTACGGAGCGTTCCGCAACACGCTTATCATGCACTACCCCAGCTATCTGCTCCTGGGTGTCGCCGTGGTGATCTCGCATGTCGTCACCCGGCTGGGCCGCCAGGTTGCGAAGGAACGGGAGTTGGGGAGCTACCGCCTCGGCGAGCTGCTGGGACGCGGTGGGATGGGTGAGGTGTATCTAGCCACGCACCGGATGCTGGCCCGTCCGGCCGCGATCAAGCTGATCCGGCCCGAAGTGCTCGCGGAGCGGAGTACCGAGAGCGCCACCCTGGCCATCACCCGATTCCGGCGAGAGGCCGAGGCTGCTGCCAAGCTTCGATCCCCGCACACCGTCGAGCTGTACGATTTCGGAGTGACCGAAGACGGCACCCTCTACTTCGTCATGGAGCTCCTTCAGGGTCTGGATCTGGAGACGCTGGTTCAGCGAGAGGGGCCGCTGCCTTCGAAGCGGGTGATCCACATCCTGCGGCAGGTGTGCGAGTCGCTGGAAGAGGCCCACGCCAGCGGGCTGGTGCACCGGGATATCAAGCCGGCCAATATTCACGTCGGCCGGGTCGGCCTGCGGCAGGACTTCGTCAAGGTGCTCGACTTCGGTCTGGTCAAGTCGGTCGGAGCCGTGGCCGGGGAGGACTCGATGGCCACCGCCGCTGGTCTGACACCGGGCACGCCGGCCTATATGGCTCCGGAGATAGCGCTGGGCGGCGTGGTGGATGGACGTGCGGACCTCTACGCACTGGGATGTGTCGCCTACTATCTGCTCACCGGCAGGCTGGTCTTCGAGGGCTCCGCCTCCTTTCAGGTGATCGCGAAGCACGTACAGGAAGCGCCGCTTCCACCGTCACAGCGCACCGAGCTCGATATCGAGCCGGCGTTGGACCAGCTGGTGCTCTCCTGCCTGGCGAAAGAGCCGGAAAACCGGCCGCAGACAGCCGCGGAGCTGGACCGCGAGCTTCAGGAGATCCAGACTGAGCCCTGGAGCCAGGAAGAGGCCCAGCGGTGGTGGCGACAACATCAGCCGGCGTGAGGAGATGCCCTCTCCGGTCCTCGCGCTCTTTCGCCGGCTCACGAACGGGGTCTATGTCATCGGTGTCTCCCACGACGGCCGTTCGAACGCTTTTACCGCTGCCTGGTTGACCCAGGTCTCTTTCGATCCATTGCTCGTCTCGTTGAGCATCAATCCCGACCACTTCTCCTACCAGCTCCTCCAGGGGAGTGGAGTCTTTACGGTAAACATCCTGAAGCAGGGGCAGCTCGACGTGGCCCGACACTTCGGCTGCCGGTCGGGTGGGAGCACCGATAAGTTCGCCGGTGTTCCCTGGCGTCCCGGTCGGCTCGGGGCCCCGATTCTGCTCGATGCAGCGGGATATCTCGAGTGCCGCGTCGTGGGCGGCGTGCCGGCCGGGGATCACGAGGTTGTTGTGGGACGGGCTGCGAACGGAGAATTACTCGACCCCGAAGCTACGATTCTCCGGTATAGTGACACTGGTGACATGGATGAAAGTAGCGCCCTCTACCCGGAGAGATTCTGAGATGTCCCGGGCAATATTTGCGCTGATTGCGTTGCTTTATCTCGGGGCGTGTGAGGAGTGGCACATGTCCGTGAACAGCGACGGTCTGGTATTCATCTCGGTAACCGGCGATACCGGTGAACCACATCATCGCTTTCGACTGCGGACCCGCCGTGCAGACGGGACGACGCAGCTCCTCGATGTTCCGACGTCCGGAGAGGTCACGCTGGCATCAGTAGCCGATGGCAACCTCGAGCTGACGTTGCTCGCTCCGGACGGTTGCCAGGTCGCTGGCGCGAACCCGCGCACACTCGCCGTGGCTGCCGGCCAGGAGGTTCGTACGGGATTCGATGTCCGTTGCGCGTGAGCAGCCCCCTCAGCGAGTGCTTCCAAACTCCTGAGTCATCCCGAGCGGATGCGAGGGACCGCCTAACAAGACGTCCACAACCAGATCCAAGTCCGCGGATCTGGGGGCATGAATGCG
>DATFFX010000102.1:0-6779 GCA_035249825.1 Gemmatimonadales bacterium
GGTTCTGCATGCGACCGGAGACACCGCACTGGCCATCCGGGAGTGCCGTAGGGTGCTCAAGCCGGGCGGTCGCGCGATCATATCGCACTTCTACCGCAAGCCTTCCTGGATGTACTGGCTGAACCGGTACGGACGAGAAAATATCGAGTACAAGGAAGAGGATCCACCGGTCAACGAGTTCTATACTGACCAGGAAATTCTCGCCATGTTTCCCGGCTTTGCCATCGAGGAGGTCGTACGGGAGCATTACCGGGCGCTTCCGGTTCACCGGTTCGGCGTAAAGGCCGCTCTCTACCGCTACGGCTTTCGCCCGCTGTACAACCTCATCCCCGCACCAATTGCGAAGCAGTTCGCCTACAAGCTGTCCGTAACTGCCGTCAAGCTCTGACATCTTCGGGCCTCTCAGTGCGGATTTCGCCTCTCTGGGTTCTCCGCACTGCGGCTGGCTTGGTGGGGTTGGTCCACACCGGCATCGCCATTCAGGACCAGTCGATGAGCGAGGATGGAATTTCCTACCTCGATCTTGGCGAAGCCTACCTGGCGGGTGACTGGCAGCCGGTCAATAGTGTTTGGAGCCCCCTTTACGCTCTGATTCTGGGTACAGCGCTGCGCCTGTTCCGGCCGTCGCTGGACTGGGAGTTCACCGTAGTTCACCTGGTGAACTTCGGGATCTATCTGCTGGCGCTGGTCTGCTTCGACTTTTTCTGGCGGCAGATTCGCCACGCGCTCGATAGCGAAGTCCGTCCCGCCGGGAACGAGATCAGCCTGCCACCGTGGGCCTGGTGGCTCTTCGGCTACGCGCTCTTTGTCTGGTCATCCGTCGTGCTGATCCGCTTTCGCTCGGTCACACCAGACATGCTGCTCGCCGCGATCGTATACCTGGCTGCCGGCCTGCTGGTCCGGCTCGGATCTGCGACGCGTCGGCGGCCGGCCATGCACGCTTTGTACGGCGGGATCCTGGCCCTGGGATACCTGACCAAGGCCGTGATGTTCCCTCTCGGCCTCGTCTTGCTGGGTATGGCGGCACTCCTGGAGTGGCTGCGGCAGCGGAAACTCCGCTACTGGCTGCCGGGCGCTGTGGCCTTCGCTGTCGTTGCAGGTCCCATGGTGCTTGCCCTGTCACTACAGAAGCAGCGAGTGACGTTCGGCGAGGTTGGGCGACTCACGTATCTCCGCTACGTCAATGAGGTGCCTTACCCCCACTGGCCGGCCGATGCTCCCCAAGGCGTAGGGCGTCCACGACACCCGGCTCGACAGATCCACGACAACCCTGCGGTCTACGAATTCAGGTCGCCGGTCCGGGGCACCTATCCGCTCTCCTTTGATCCTTCCTACTGGTACGACGGCGTCTCTACCAGGTTCGATTCCGCTGGTCAGCTCAGACGACTCGGCGTGAGCGCCGGGATCTACTTCGATTTGTTCGTGCGGGATCTCGGCGGATTGCTGGGAGTGGTCCTGATTCTGCTTGCCATGAGCGGGACGATGCTCCGCCGGGGCTTTCGTCTCGGATGGCCCCTTGCCCTGATAGGCACGGGAGCAGCCGCGCTGGCGGTCTACTTCCCGGTCTATGTGGAAGGTAGATATCTGGCCCCGTTCGTCGTCCTGCTCTGGGGAGGCCTCCTGTCGTTGGTCAGGTTGGAGGAAACGCCCCTGGCCAGGCGTGCCGTCAAGGCGGCGGGAATTCTCCTGCCGATCTTCGTCATGCTCCAGCTGGCCGCATTCGACTCCCACTATGTGGCGCGCATTGGGCCGGCGCTGACTGGCAGCTCATTTCGGCCGCAGCGCGCGACTCCGCGGCAGCTAGCCAGGACGATTCTGAATGCCGGAGTGCGGCCCGGTGATGAGATTGGATTTATCGGCTACGGGTTCGGCGCCACCTTTGCGCGGCTCGCCAGGATCCGCATCACGTCCGAAATGCCATCCAAAGAGGCCCAGCGCTTCTGGACCGCATCCAAGGCTGCGCAGGACGCTGTGCTGTCCAGGTTTGCCCAGGCAGGGGCGGTTGCAGTCGTCACTGACGAGCTGCCCCCCGGGGAACTACCGGAGGGCTGGAACCGCGTCGAGGGGCGCCGCGGGTATGGATATCGATTGTTGGCGAGAAGGACGCCGTTTCGACCTTAACTCAGGCGGCTGCCCTGGTTCGTTCCTGCCCGGTTGGTCCCAGAGCGATAAGACTTATCATGAAGCTCGCGAGCACCGTCTGGAACCCCAGTGCAGTCAGTGTCGCGCCTGGAATCACCCAGCGCATCGTCGCTGCATAGTCGAGATTGCCGAATCCGCTCGCCCACCACTGCTGCACGACCACGCCGATGAGTGCAAGGCCGAGGACGGTTCCGATCGAGCCCACGATCAGCCCGCGCTCCAGGCTGGCGTGCCTCAGGAAGCGGTGGAGCCAGGTCCCGGCCGGCAGGAAACCCTCGACAGCCGCGAATGTGCCTGCAAAGACGCCGAAAAGTATCGATTGATAGCCCACCAGGATCGCCAGACTTCCTACCAACAATGTATGCACGTCGAAGCTGACGCCGGCGACCCGACTCCCCGGCAGAGCGATCCCGTACGCCAGCAGCCCAAGGCATACCAGCAGGAGCCCCGGGACATTGTACAGCCAGCGGGGGCTGCACATGAGCAATAGCCTGAGGGTTCGCCAGCCGTCCCGCACCATGCGTAGATGCGGCGCATGGGCTCGTCTGCCATCGGGATGCAATGTGATTGGCACCTCGGCGATGCGTGCCCGGTGGGTACAGGCCTTGACGATCATCTCCACGGCGAACTCCATACCGGTCGCCCGCTGTTGCAGGCCATCGTAGAGGGCACGCGTGAAGCCCCTCATACCGCAGTTCACATCGTGAATCGGTGCCGAGAACATCACCCGTGCCAGCATGGAAAAGACAGGGTTGCCAACCCAGCGATGCAGCGGGGGCATGGCGCCCCGAAGCACCGTTCCTCCGCCGGCCGGCAAGCGGCAGCCCTGAACCAGATCATACCCGGCGCGAAGCTTTTCCAGGAACGCGGGGATCTGCCCGAAGTCGTAGCTGTCGTCCGCATCGCCCATGATGATGTATCGACCTCGTGAGGCCGCGATCCCTCCCATGAGTGCGGCCCCATACCCCCTGCCGGGAACGTCCACTACGCGGGCGCCACCCCTGATAGCAATCTCGCGGGAACCGTCGGTGCTGCCGTTGTCGGCGACGATAACCTCGCCAGCAATACTCTGATCCCGGAGCACACGCTGGGCTTTCAGCAGGCAGGCCGCCAGCGTGTCAGCCTCGTTCAGGCACGGCAAGACGATCGAGAGCTCCAAGGTCCCCATCGCGATAGGAGTGTTTTCCCGGTTGCCAGGGTAGCCCTGCAATGGAGCCGAGTCACGTTCTCGAGACGGCAGCATGGAGGTGCGATCTGCTCCGAAGCCCAGCTGTGTACTTGCCATCACGAAGATCTCCCTGCCGGCGTTGAAATGGGAGCACTCGAGGAGTTTCTCGAGGATCAGGATCTCCCACGGTCAAGCACTATTCGTACCCTCTGAGCCTCCGACTGTGCGCCGTGTGGGGTAGGTTTCTGCGCGGCTTTCCCTCTTGGAACTGGGTTCAGCGGCAGGACTGCAAAGTCTGTTGTTGCGAATAGGCAACTACTCCGATGAAGATTGCGGGACTGGAACATCATGAGCTGCGCATGCTGCCTCTGCGAGGTCTCCCTACAGCACGGCCGAAGGGCACCTCCTGGCCAGCACACATTCCCCGCACCTTGGCCGGCGGGCGATGCAGACCTGCCGCCCATGGAAGATCAGAAGGTGGGACAAGAGACCCCAATCTTCCTTCGGAAACAGCTTCATCAGCTGTTCCTCGATCTTGACTGCGTCGGCTTCCTGGGTCAGCCCAAGCAGGCGGCTCAAACGGGTGACGTGCGTGTCCACAGTTACACCTTCATTGATCCCGTAAGCGTTGCTGAGGACAACGTTCGCGGTTTTGCGTCCGACACCTGGCAGCTTTCTGAGCTCTTCCATTGTACGAGGCACTTCGCCAGCGTGGTCGGCTACCAGGGCCTGAGCCATTCCAATCAGACTCCTGGTCTTGTTTCGAAAGAACCCGGTAGGCTTTATGATCTCCTCGACATCGGCAGCCACCGCACGGGCCAGGTCGCCAGGTGTGGGATAGCGCGCAAAGAGAGCGGGGGTGACCATGTTCACTCTGACATCAGTGCACTGCGCCGAGAGGATAGTCGCACAGAGCAGCTCGTAGGCATTGCGGTAGTCGAGAGCGCATCGCGCATCCGGGTACGCCTCCTTGAGGAGGGAGAGGATTTGGGCAGCGGGTGGGCGTGCGGTGCGCCGGACGGGCGGGTCAGTGATCTTCCTGGACCGTCCATGACCAGTCTTGCCGAGCGCTTTGTCCACCAGCTTTGCGATCGGGTTTTTGCGAGCCCCGCTTCCTCCTGAGCGGCCGTCCGCCTGCCCGCCTGTCCGCCTCCCCGTACTCACTTCCGTCTCCTCCGAGCGAATTCCACGAATTCCCCCACTGGCCTGGCATTGAGTATATCGTCGCTGCCGAGCCAGCCTTTTCGAGCCATACCCACTCCGAACTCCACGTAGCCCAGGCCGGCCACATTGTGAGCATCGGCACCGATGGAGATCGTCGCCCCGCTCGTCCGCGCCTGCCGCAGCACGCGCCAGTCGAGATCGAGGCGGTGAGGGTCCGCATTGATCTCCAGGGCGACTCCCGTGGCTGCAGCCTTGGCGATAATAGCATCCAGGTCGATCGGATACGGATCGCGTGAGAGGAGCAAACGGCCGGTAGGGTGGCCGATGATGGTCAGATAGGGATTGTCCATGGCCGCGAGCATTCGTGCGGTCATCTCCGCTTTCCCCAGATTGAAGCGGCTATGGATGGAAGCGATCACGAAGTCCAGCCGCTCCAGCACACGCTCGTCGTAATCCACCCTACCATCCTGCAGGATGTCAGCCTCGATGCCCTTGAGCACCCGGAAGCCGCCGAGCCGGCCATTAACTTCATCGATCTCGTCGGCCTGACGTGCCAGGTCCTCCGGGCGGAGACCACCGGCGTACGCTGCAGCCTGGCTGTGATCGGTGACGCCGAGGTACTCGTACCCCGCAGCCTGGCAGGCTCGAGCCAGCTCCTCCACCGTGGACGATCCGTCTGAGTACCGGGTATGGCAGTGCAGAAAACCCTTGAGGTCTCTGGGCTCGAGCAGCCGGGGCAACTGCTTCCGGCCGGCGGCAGCTACCTCATCCGTACCCTCCCGCAGCTCCGGGGGTATGAAGCTCAGTCCGAGACTCTGGTAAAACGTGGCCTCGTCGGGTGTCGGAACAAACTCACTGCCGCGCCAGAGGGCGGCGCCGCTCAAGGCGAAGCCCTTCTCCCGCGCCAGTCCGGCGAGCTCCCGGAGGTGCCCCTCGCTACCGGTGGCCTGGACGAGGACCGTGCCTGCATTGACTGGGGTTGTCGCGACAATCTGGGCGCTGGACCCGCCGGCGAAGCGAAGCGTTAGCCGCCTCTCGTCCTGGCCGGCGTACTCCTGGACGCCAGGCAGCTGATTCAGTTTTCGGAACAGCTCAGCCGGGGACGATTCGGCAACGAGCACGAAAATCAGATCCTTGACCACCTCGGAGCGGCGCCGCACGTCTCCGGCAATGACTGCGCTTTTCACCCCGGGAAGCCGCTCCAGGGCTGCTCTCAGCCCTTCAGCCTCATCGGCTGCATGATGGAGCAGCCGGTAGGAGCTCGCCTGCCGCAGGAAGGCGATGGCTTTCAGGATATTCTCCGACGTGCGGGCGCCGAAGCGGGGCAGCCTGGCAAGGCGTCCGTCCTGGGCTGCGGCCTCGAGCTCGGGAAGCGAGTCGATGCCCAGCACCTCGTGTATCTGGCGGATCTTGGCCACGCCGAGTCCCGAGATCTCCAGCATTTCAACCAGCCCCGGAGGGATCTGCTCCCGCAGCTCTTCCAGCATGCTGGCGTGTCCGGTCTCGACCAGCTCCGCGACGATTTGAAGCGTGGCAGGGCCGATTCCTTTGGTGGACGCGAGAGTACCGTCTTCCAGTGATTCGCGGAGATCGCCCGCAAAGCTCACCAATGCGCGGGCAGCGGTGCGGAATGCGCGGATTCGGAAGGGATTTTCGCTCTTCAGTTCAAGAAAGGCGGCGATCTGCTCCAGCACCTGCGCTACCGCCTTCTTGTCCATGTAATCCTTGACGCTTTCCATCAGCTGGTCCCGGCAGCACTATGAGCAGCAAGTCCTTTGGCCAGCCAGCCGAGGTGAAGCAATTCCTCCTCACCAGCGATGGTGAAGAGGCCGGCAGCCTCGCCACCCGTCAGCGTAGGAGCGAACAGCTCGGACCCATCACTCCTCACCAGAGAAAGCGGCTGCCGCCCTACAGCCTCCACCACACTAAAGCCCGGCCGGTCGGGGTGGATCCCGAAGACGCCGAGCACCCGCAATACAGCCGGGTCTGGAGCGGAGTGGATGAAGCATCCATCGAGAGGCTCGGGTGCCTGCTCGGGAATGACCGGGGCCCATACCCGACGCGGGGGAAAGGCGGCATAAAGGGCTGTGGGCTCGGTCTCTGGCGCCATGGTCCGGCCGCTGAGCAGAGCCGGCAACTGCTCCAAAGACACCTCGACTGTGTGCTCTTGAGCCTCCCAGAACAAGTACGCGTGATGCAGCAGTGCGGCCAGCTGCTCGATCCCTTCTCCCACTCCCTCCTCCGGTCGAAGCTGGTGCAGCAGCGTCACCACCTCACGAAGCATCAGAAACTGGTCCCGGTCCCG
>DATFFX010000103.1:0-3165 GCA_035249825.1 Gemmatimonadales bacterium
GCCTTTGTGCCGTTCAGTGCGGTCACCGAAGGTGTACCGCGAATCCGGGAGATCGTTGGTGAGGCGAAGGCTCGACTGGAATCCGGCGGAGAGCAAACCATCCTCTTCGTAGACGAGATCCACCGGCTCAACAAGGCGCAACAGGACAGTCTGCTGCCGCCCGCGGAGGATGGAACGATCACGCTGATCGGCGCCACCACGGAGAATCCCAGCTTCGAGGTGATCGGCGCGCTGCTCTCTCGTACCCGCGTGTTCGTACTTCAACCGCTCAGGCCCGACGATATAGAACGGCTGCTTCAGCGCGCATTGGCGGACAGCGACCGTGGGCTGGGGAGATTCCGGCTCATTATCGAACCCGACGCCCTCGCCCTCATTGCTGCTGAAGCAGATGGCGACGCAAGGCGTGCACTGACGGTACTCGAAGCAGCGGCTATCCACGTTGGCGAAGAAGGTACCGTGACGGTGGAGGTGGCGCGCGAAGCCATGCAGAAACGTTTTGCGCGGTATGACAAGGGAGGGGAAGAGCATTTCAACCTTCTCTCCGCCTATCACAAGTCGCTTCGAGGCAGCGATCCCCAGGGCGCATTGTACTGGATGGCACGGATGATCGATGGCGGCGAGGATCCGATGACCCTGTTCCGGCGAGCCATTGCCATGGCGGCGGAGGACATCGGCCTGGCCGATCCGAATGCCCTGATGATAGCAGTCGCAGCCCGAGATGCCTTTCACATGCTGGGACCGCCCGAGGGATATCTTCCCCTGGCTGAAATGACGATCTACCTGGCCACCGCACCGAAATCGAATAGCGCCAAGATGGCGCTGGGCGCAGCGCTGGACGCGGCGCGGACCACGCCTGCCGCTGCGGTTCCGCTGCATATCCGGAACGCCCCGACGCCGCTCATGAGGGAGCTCGGCTACAACGAGGGGTACCAGTACGCCCACAATTCCCCCGATGCCTACCTGCCGCAGGAGTATCTGCCGGACCAGCTGCGAGGCATGGAGTTTTACCGGCCGGGCGGCTTTGGTCACGAGAAGAAGATCGCGGAGAGACTCGAGTGGTGGGCCAAATTGAAGCGTGGGGAGAAGAGCGTGAGGGGGGAAGAGGAAACGTGACCCTGCGCACTGCCTCCTCTCCTCATCCGCGGCATCCTCACATTGGCGCGGAGGTATATTCGGACGGACGAAACCAGGTGGAGTGACCCAATGACGAGTAGCGCAGTGCGGCAGTGCATTGTGGCATTCGCGGCCTCAGCTGCCGCCTGCGCTGGGATCGGGAACAACTTCAGCCAGCCCGAGATTCAGCTCGATCATGTCATCGTCCGGGGGATCGGCCTTAGCGGTGGCAACCTCGACCTGGTCGTGAAGGTCGAGAATCCGAACAACTTTCGGCTCCACGGCACCAGACTCGAGCTTGGAATAGACGTCGAAGGGCAGCACCTGGGAGACATCACGTACGACGATGACTTTTCGGTGGCGCAGAACGGAACCACGACACTGACGCTTCCATTGCGATTCGGCTGGGCCGGCGTGGGTAGTGCCGTCAGAGCCGCGCTCAGCTACGGAGACTTGCCCTACAAGATGAATGGACAGGCGGAGCTCAGTACGCCGTGGGGTCGGGCGGAAGTTCCCTTCACCCGGGAAGGCCGCGTTCCACTGACACGTCCGGGTGGCAACGCTGCTCTCCCGGACCAAACTCCATAGAGGAAGGTCCCCCTATCAGACCATTGATTCCTGTCCGCGACCCGATCGAACGCGCAGTGCTGGTTGCGGCACCCCGCAAGGGGTCACCCGACGCCCGGCACGTCGCCGAACATCTGGAAGAGCTGACCCGGCTGGTTGACACGGCCGGTGCCGAAGTCGTGGGCCGCATCTCCCAGCACATTGCCTCGCCCAACCCGGCCACGCTGATCGGTGAAGGAAAAGTAGAAGAAGTGGCGGGTGAGGTCGCCGGATCCGAAGCCACCCTCGTCATCTTCGACGAAGAGCTCTCCCCGGTCCAGGGGGCCAACCTCGAGCGCGAGCTCAAGGTTCGGGTCATGGATCGAGCGGAAGTCATCCTCGATATCTTCTCGACCCGAGCGCGCAGTCATGAGGCCAAGCTGCAGGTAGAGCTCGCGCAGCTGGAATACCTGCTGCCTCGGTTGACCCGCATGTGGACCCACCTGTCTCGTATCCGTGGCGGCATCGGTCTCCGAGGACCCGGCGAAACTCAGCTCGAGACCGACCGGCGAAGCATCCGGCAGAAGATTCAGGCGCTCAAGGCCAAGCTGAAAGATGTGGAGAAGCACCGGGAGAATCTGCGGGCCGGCCGCGACCCCATGTTGAGCGCCGCCCTGGTCGGCTACACCAACGCCGGTAAGTCCAGCATTCTGAGAGGCCTTTCGGGCCAGCACGAGATCGTGGTGGAGGATCGGCTCTTCGCGACGCTGGACACGCTCACGCGGGAAGTGGATTTAGGCGAAGGGCAGCGGGCGCGTGTGACCGATACGGTAGGTTTCATCCGAAAGTTGCCCCACCATCTGGTCGCCAGCTTTCGCGCCACGCTGGAAGAGGTGCGGGGCGCGGACGTGCTCCTCCACGTGGTGGACGCCAGCCATCCCGATTGGGAGGGCCAGATGCGCGTCGTGGATCGCGTGCTGGCTGAGCTGGACCTCGCGGACCGGCCACTCATCCCGGTCTTTAACAAGATGGATGCCGTCGCGGACCCGGCCTCCTTCACCGGCCGGGCCCGCGCTCTACATCCAACCGGCATCCCCGCCACATCGATGCGGACCGACGGCCTGGCGGCACTGAAGGCGGCACTCAGAGACATCGAGCGGGTCGGCCGTCCCACCGTGCGGGTGAAGGTCCCGCTGGAGGATGGTGCCCGCGTCGCCGCGTTGTACCGGGACGGGGAGGTGCTTTCGAGGAACCAGACAGAGACGGACTACGAGTTTGTGGTTCGCCTGGAGGTATGGCAGGTGAACCGTTTGCGCGAAGAGGGCGTAGCCGTGGCAACAATGGATGAGCCGCAGGGCCGGCGAAAGGTTAGCGGGGGGTAGGTAAAGAGGCGGTAGGTGAAGAGGCGGTAGGTGAAGAGGCGGGAGAAAAGAGGCGGGAGAAACAGCGGCGAAGAGGGTGGACACCATCCAACCTACCGCCTCCTCACCTACCGCCTCTCTTCTA
>DATFFX010000104.1:0-5165 GCA_035249825.1 Gemmatimonadales bacterium
GCACGATCTTTCGCAGATAGCCGCTGGGCTCACCCCAGGGGAGGATGACCCCCTCGAGGATGGAGATACTGGGATCGCCGAGGACCAGCTCGGCGTTTACCTCACGACGGGTCCCAAGCCCATGGCAATCGGGGCAAACGCCGAACGGGGAGTTGAAGGAAAACTGTCGGGGCTCGAGCTCGGGTAGCGAGAGCCCGCAGACCGGACACGCAAAGCGCTCGGAGAAGATGACCGGCTGACCGCCATACCTCACCACCTCTACTAACCCGTCGGCGGTCTTCAGCGCGGTCTCGACCGAATCATTCAGCCGCGAGCGATCGGCCGCACGCACCACCAAACGGTCCACGACGATCGCGATATCGTGGTTCTGCCGCCGGTTCAACGGTGGGACAGCTCCGAGATCGTGGGTCTGACCGTCAATCCGGACCCGCACGAACCCGCGCTTGCGAACGTCGTCGAGCAAGTCACGGAACTCGCCTTTCCGGCCGCGCACCAGCGGCGCGAGAACTTCGATGCGGGTTTCCTCCGGCCAGCCCAGCACCGTATCTACGATCTGGGCTGCGCTCTGCCGGCTCACCGGACTGCCGTCATTGGGGCAGTGAGGCACGCCGGCTCGAGCCCAGAGCAGTCGCAGGTAGTCGTAGATCTCGGTGACAGTTCCCACCGTCGAGCGTGGATTCTGTCCGGTGGTCTTCTGTTCGATGGATATGGCTGGTGAGAGTCCTTCAATGGCATCGACGTCCGGCTTCTCCATCAGACCCAGAAACTGCCGAGCATACGCTGACAGCGACTCTACATAGCGACGCTGCCCCTCCGCATAGATGGTATCGAAAGCCAGGGAGGACTTTCCCGAGCCCGAGAGCCCGGTGATGACGGTAAGCTGGTTTCGGGGGATCGCGACAGAGATGTTCTTGAGATTATGCTCGCGGGCGCCGCGTACTACGAGAAATTCTTGGGCCATAGCCCCGAAAGCTACCCGAAGATTGGCAGCCCGGTCAACGGGAAGATTTCGCAGCGGACAGCTTCGGCCCGATCACTTCCAGTTTGTGTCGCCGCTATCTACCATAGAGCACGCTAGTAGAGACCTGCGCCCCTTACCTCTGACTTTTGGTCTGGCTTCCATGCCGTCCCGCCCCAATCCAAGCAGCGGGGAAACCGTCATTCCGCCCCTTCGTGACCAGAGCGCCGCGGAGCGCCGGCTGCAGCAAGCCGACGATCTGGCGCAGGGCTCCATGCCTTGTGCGGCAATTCGTCCCTACCGCGAACTGCTCGAGCTGGAGCCTGGCCACGTGGAGGCTCGGTTGCACCTCGCCCGGCTCCTCGACCGCCTGGAAGAAGCTGCCGAAGCGGTCGATGTACTCTCTGATGGCCTGCGGCGGTCTCCTGATCAGACCGAGTTTCTGGTCCTTCGAGGCTCCATTCTGGGTCGTCTTCAGCGTTATCGCGAAGCAGAGGTGGATCTCCGCCGGGTCCTGCGGCTGCATCCATCACACGCTCCCGCCCAATTCGAATTGGGTCTTCTGTTATGGCGCCGGGGCTTGGTGCAAGAAGCCGCAGTATGCTTTCACCGCGCCCTCGAGTTCCAACCCGATAACGGCAGGACCTACTACTACCTGGGTGATGCTCTCAACCAGCAGGGTGATCTGTCCGGCGCCCGGGACGCGCTGGAGCGGGCCATCCAGTTGATCCCGGATGACGCAAAAGCGTTCCACCTCATGGGGCGGGTCCTCGACCGGATGAGCCGGCCGGAAGAAGCCCAGGAGATGTATCGCAGGGGCCGACAGCTGGCGCACCTGTGATCCGTGTGATGGTTGACGACTTGGCATCGGTCAAGGTCGATGCCGTAGTCCGCCCTGCCGACCAGAGTCTCGCCCCCTATTCACCCGCGATGGCGCGCCTCGACGAGCGTGCGGGCCCGCGTTTTGCCGATCAGTGCCGGGTTTCCAGCTCCTTGAAAGCCGGGTCAGCGGTGGTGACCGGAGGCGGAGATCTCGCGGCCCCGTTTGTGCTCCACGTCGTCATCCAGGATGGCGAGCTTCGGGCGGGTCGTGAGGTGGTGCGTCGAGCGCTGGTGTCGGCCTGGCAACGAGCGGCCGACTGGGAGCTCGGTACCATCGCAACCCCACTTGTCGGCGCGGCCCCGGGCGAGCTGAACCTCGAAGAGGCTGCGACTCTGCTGGCGGAAACGTTTCCTGCGGCACCGAAGGGCTGTCCCTCAGAGCTTCACATCGTCGTAGATCAGGATGCCGAGCGGGTCCTGGTGGAAGCCATCGTCCGGAGGATTGCGTGATCCGACTAAACCAGCTCACCAAGCGCTATGGCCGGTTCACGGCGGTCGATAACGTCGATCTGGTCGTGCCGAGGGGCGAGTTGTTCGGTTTTCTGGGGCCTAATGGCGCCGGCAAGACCACAACATTCCGTATGATCGCCGGCATCCTGCGCCCGACCAGCGGTACCATCGAGGTCGGTGGCATCGACATCAATCGTCGGCCGCTGGAGGCGAAAGCCCGGCTCGGCTTCATTCCCGACCGGCCCTTCGTCTACGACAAGCTCACCGGAGCGGAGTTTCTCCGATTCGCCGCAGCGTTATACGGCCAGCAGGGCCCGGGAGTCGAGCGCCGGATCGACGAGCTGCTGGAGTTGTTTGACCTGATCCGCTGGAAGAACGAGCTCACCGAGTCATACAGCCATGGCATGCGACAGAAGCTGATCATCTCGGGGGCCCTGGTTCATCGGCCCGAGGTTATCGTCGTGGACGAGCCGATGATCGGGCTGGATCCGCGCAGCGCACGTTTGCTCAAGGATTTGTTCCGCCAGTTCGTGGATCGGGGAGGCACCGTTCTGATGAGCACGCATACACTGGAAGTGGCGGAAACCATGTGTGACCGGATCGCGATCGTGCACGGCGGAAAGATCATAGCCTCCGGCAACATGGCCCAGCTGCAGGAGCAAACCTCCTCCGAGCATCTCGGCCTGGAGGACCTGTTCCTCAAGCTTACGGGCGGCATGCGGGATCATCAGCTCGACACAATTCTCGACGCCTGAACGCGTGGCCCACCTGAAGTCAACACCGCCGCGGCTATCGGCGCTGCTCACGCCCAAGTGGCGCAGCGCTCTGGCGAGAGCCCGCCAGGACCAGAGCGATTCCTATCTGCGAGTCGTGCTTCTGGCCCTGGTCGGCTTGTTCTTCTGGGTTGCCGTATTCGGAGTTGCCTTCCGGGTGCTGCGCTACCTCCGAAGTGTGGACGAGATCGGCAATCTTCTGGCGGGCAAAGTGCTGGATGTTATCCTGCTGGCATTCCTGTCGATTTTGTTGCTCTCCAACATAATCACCAGCCTATCCACCTTCTTTCTGGCCAAGGATCTCGATCTCCTCGTCGCGGCTCCGGTGGGCCAGGTGCGGCTCTACCTGGCAAAGTTGTCCGAGACGGTGGTGCACTCCTCGTGGATGGTGGCGCTTCTGGCGCTTCCGATCTTCACCGCGTATGGAATCGTATATAGCGGTGGACTGCTGTTCCCCTTCGTAGCCCTGGCCGCCTTCATACCGTACCTGATAGTACCGGCGGTGTTCGGTACCGCGATAACACTTCTCCTTGTCAACATCTTTCCCGCCCGCCGAACCCGTGAGCTCCTCGGTCTGGTTGCGACAGGAGCGGTCGTCATCGTGGTAGTGAGTCTCCGATTCATGCGGCCGGAACAGTTGGCACAGCCAGAGGGGTTCAGGAACCTGGTCGACTATCTGGCCGTGCTTCGTACGCCAACCAGCCCGTTGTTGCCGAGTGAATGGACCGCCTCAATGGTCATGAACTGGCTGCTTCGTATCGCCGATCCCTGGCCGGTAGTAAAGCTCTGGGGTGCAGCTGCACTTGCTGTGGGACTCGGCGCACTCCTGCACCGGCAGCTGTATTTCCTGGGCTTCTCGAAGGCCCAGGAGGGCGCAGAGCGCAAGGTACGTCGGCCCATGAGAGGGCCACTGTCTCGGCTATTACGGTCTCAGTCACCATCCAGGCGTGAGTTCATCCTCAAGGACTTGCGTCTCTTCTTCAGAGATAACACCCAGTGGAGTCAGCTGATCCTCCTGGCAGTGCTCCTCATGGTGTACCTGTTCAACATCCAGACTCTGCCGTTGCATTCCGGTGAGCGGGTGCCCTTCCGGCTGGTAACCCTCATCTCGTTTCTGAATATCGGGCTCGCGGGTTTCGTTCTGGCTGCCGTGGCGGCGCGGTTCATTTTCCCGGGCATATCACTCGAAGGGCGCCAGATGTGGCTGCTCCGTTCCAGCCCACTCGACCCGCGGTCGATGTTGTGGAGCAAGTACTGGATCGGCACCGTGCCGCTGCTCCTGCTGGCGCTGATTATCACCGTATTCACCAACTGGCTGCTGCACGCGAGCACGTTCATGATGATTGTCGCGGTGACAACTATCATGCTCTATACCTTTGCGGCCTGCGCTCTCGCGCTGTCGTTCGGAGCATTGTACCCCCAGTTCGGCGCCGAGAACGCGGCCCAGATACCCACCAGCTTCGGCGGGCTCGTGTACATGATGAGCAGTCTTTGCCTGCTTGCCCTGGTTATCGTGATCGAAGCAGGACCAGTCACGGATTACCTGCGGGACCAGCGCTACGCACAGCAGCCGGTTGGAGTGACCCCCTCGCTCGTGTTTGCGGGTCTCGCAGTCGTCGTGGTCTGCGCCGCGGCGACGATCATTCCCCTTCGCGTCGGATTGCGGAGGATCGAGTTGATGGAGTGGTAAAAGTCGACTTGTATAGTGATACCGTCACTCGCCCGACCGCACCGATGCGGCGATTCATGTGTGAGGCGGAAGTGGGCGACGAGCAGCAGCGTGAGGATCCCACCGTCAACCTGTTGCAGGATATGATCGCCGATCTCCTGGGCAAGGAGGCGGCGCTCTTTCTTCCCTCCGGCACCATGTGTAACCAGGTCGCCTTTGCCGTACACTGTCGCGCTGGGGATGAGATTCTGCTCCAGGAGCTGGCGCATCCCGTGTTGTATGAGGCCGGCGGAGCTGCCGCCACCATCGGCGCTGTCTTCCGCCCGCTGGTGGGCCCGAATGGCTTCTTTACGGCCGAGCAGGTTCAGCGCTCGATCCGGCCGCCAGTGCACTACATGCCCCGCACCCGAGCGATCTCCATCGAGCAGACCAG
>DATFFX010000105.1:0-3839 GCA_035249825.1 Gemmatimonadales bacterium
CCGGCGGTCATGACGATCGCTACCGATGCTGCCGCAGCCAGGCCGCTGAGCCCGGCCATCCGGGTGCGCCGGCGCCGGCGGTCGGCCGTGAACCTGGCCCTCGTCTCGGGCCAATGATCGCGCGATGGTCTCAACGCCGGCAACGCCTTCAGCCGGGCCACCCGCTGATGCAGCCGGTCCAGCTCGGCCTGGCACTGAGCACAATGATCCAGGTGCTCACGGGCTGCTGCCTGGCCCGGCTCCAGGCCCGGCTCTCTGAGGCTCAGCAGGGTGTCCATCGAGAGATGATTCACGGCGTCATCTCCTCCCCGAGCCAGGTCCGCAGCCGCGCATGAGCGCGCGACAGCTGGGACTTCGAGAAGCTCGGCGTCTTGCCCATCATGTCGGCGATTTCTTCGTGGGTATAGCCTTCCACATCGTGGAGCCAGACCACGGCGCGGGAGGTCTCGGAGAGCCGCTCCAGCGCGGCTTCGAGGTCCATTCGAAGGGGGGTGTCCTCTCTGCGGTTGGCAACTACCTCATCGTGCAGCTCATCCGTCTCCCGGTACTTGTTTCGCCTGAGGCGCATGAGCGCCTTGCTCGCGGCGATCGTGCGGATCCAGCCCCAGAGGCTGCCTTCCTCACGATAACGGCCGATGCTGCGGCACACCTCGAAGAACGTCTCCTGCAGCACGTCCTCTGCGTCCTCCGTGGTGCGGCAGATCCTCCGGGCCATATTGTAGACCGGCGACTCGAAGGCTCTGAACAGCTCCCCCAACGCCTCGGTATCTCCCGAGCGAGCCCGGGAGACAACGTTTTCGGCGTTGCCGAGGAGCGAGGAATCCATCAGTAAAGTCCGGGCCATGGCGTCCTTAAGGATGCAGGAGGCCGGCTGAGGGTCGCGTCTTCACCGTAAGCAGTGAACAGTAAACAGTGAACGGGCCCCCACCACCCCTGGATGCTGTTCACTTCGTCACTGTTCACTGTTCACTGTCCCGCCGTTATGATCCGCCATGACTTCTCCCCCTGCGCCTCCCCACACCTGGCTTCACCATCTCGAGGATGAGGCCGACGCCGCGTTCCTGTACCGGGAGCTGGCCGCTGCCGAGCGGGATAAGGCAAAAGCGGACATTTATCGTAAGCTGGCTGCGGTAGAAGACCGCCACGTGGAGATGTGGCGCGCCCTCCTGGCGGAGAACGGCCATCCTGTTGGGGTGCCCTCCCCTTCGCGTGGTGCCCGGCTCCGGGCCTGGCTCGCGCGCCGGCTGGGTAGTGGCGTGCTCCTCCCCATGCTCCTCGAGGAGGAGGGCCGCGAGGTCAAGGGGTACCTGAGCCTGTACCGGAGCGAGCCGGAAGGCACCGTAGGGCCGACGGCTCTCCGCCTGGCCAAGGAATCCAAGGAGCACGCCGATACCCTCAGCCAGATGAGTGGGGCATCCGGCGAGCCCTGGCACAAGACCGGAGCCGGTGGGTTCCTCAGGAATGTGGTTTACGGCTTCAACGACGGACTGACCGCCAACTTCGGCCTGGTGGCGGGCATGATCGGGGCCCAGGGGAATCTCCAGGCCGCGGAGCATGCGGTGCTGGTGGCCGGCCTGGCCGGCATGGTGGCCGACGCGCTCTCGATGGGCTCCTCGGGATACCTCGCTGCCAAGAGCGAGCGTGAAGTGTTCGAGCACGAGATCGCCATGGAGAAGGAGGAGATCCGGCTCATGCCCGACCTGGAGCGGGAGGAGTTGAGCCTGCTGTATCAGGCCAAGGGTATCCCGGCGGGGCAAGCTGATTCACTCGCCGGGCAGGTCATGCGAGACCCGGAACGTGCGCTGGAGGAGAAGGTACGGGAGGAGCTGAAGATCGGAGAGGCCAGCAGCACCCCGATGCGGGAGGCCTGGATCACCGGAATCGCGACTGCCGTGGGAGCGTTCATTCCGGTGGCGCCTTTCCTGTTCGACACCGGGCCGGCCGCGATATGGGCATCATTCGCGCTGGCCATGATTTCACACTTCGGGATCGGCGCGGCTCGAAGCTTCTTCACCGGACGAGGCATCTTCCGGAGTGGCATCGACATGTTTCTCGTGGGTCTCGGCGTGGCGATCGTCGGGTACTTCGTCGGGGAGCAGATTGTCAAGCTGTTGTAGGGAGCTATGAGCTGTGAGCTTGTGAGCTACGAAAAACGTTGTCATCCTGAGCGGAGCGAAGGATCCCTCAGCATGTAATCCGAGAGATCCTTCACTTTGTTCAGGATGACAGCGACCAGAGCGCCATGAGTTCCAACTTAGACTCTCACCTCACAGCTCCCAGCCCACAGCTCACAGTCCAAAGCGCACGACTCAGCTGGGGCCTTTGCTGTCAGTTTCTCGACTCGCCGATCAAGTTTCGAGCGGCGACTCATGGCTATGTCGCTACCCTGACGCCGAAGAACCGGCGTGGGTACCTGGCCGATATCGCCGACAACAACGCCATCGCCCTGGCCGAGGCAGTCGAGCGGTGTCACGAACTGGGCATCGGCGCCTTTCGTATCACCAGTCAGATTCTTCCGCTCGCCACCCATCCGATTACCGGCTACAGCCTGGAGCAGCTCGATCCATCGGGAGCGATCGCCGGCGCCTTCGAGTGGGCCGGTGCGCTCGCGCGCGCGTACGATGTCCGCCTGAGCTTGCACCCCGATCAATTCGTGGTCCTCAACTCGGAGCGCGAGCTGGTCGTGAAATCCGCGGTTCAGGAGCTGGAGCTTCAGGCGAGAGTCGCTGAAATGGTGCGAGCCGACGTGATCGTGCTCCACGGAGGAGGCGCTGCCGG
Source organism: Gemmatimonadales bacterium (assembly GCA_035249825.1). Taxonomy (GTDB): domain Bacteria; phylum Gemmatimonadota; class Gemmatimonadetes; order Gemmatimonadales; family GWC2-71-9; genus CAVVWJ01. The sequence goes on from DATFFX010000105.1 coordinate 2,779, forward strand.
CGGTATACAAGCGGCGATAGATCGCCTGGAGCGCGGGCTCTCATTCCTCAGCCCACGAGTGCGCGAGCGGCTTGCATTCGAGAATGACGACCGATGCTTTACACCCAGCGCTTTGCTGCCGCTGTGTGAGCGCTCTGGCGTGCCGCTGGTTTACGACGTTCATCATCACCGCTGCCTTCCCGACGGTCTCTCTGTCGATGAGGCGACCGAGCTGGCATTTGGCACCTGGCATGGCCGCGAGCCATACGCCCACTTGTCGTCACCCAAGGGAGGCTGGGCAGCACCCAACATACGAGCCCACGCCGACTACATAGACCCGAACGATTTTCCGGCGACGTGGAGAGACCGCACGCTCACGATCGATGTTGAGGCCAAGGCCAAGGAGAGGGCGGTCCTGGCGATCAGGCAGGCCGTATCCATGGCCTCTGTCGAGGCCGCATCAGCACACCGGCCCAGGTCAACATGAAACTACCGTCCGCTTCTGGGCGTCTGGAAATCGATTTCTATCTGTAGAGGAGACAGATGATGCGGGAAGTCGCGAACCTCGGAATAGTACGGCCTCCTTTGGTGTACCTGGTCGCGATCGCCCTGGGCCTGTTGCTGCAGTTCGCATGGCCAGTCCGGCTCGTGCCTGGTGCCGTGAGCGTGCCACTCGGAGGCCTTGCAACGCTGGCTGCAGTCGCGCTGTTCCTCTCCGCGGTGCGCACGTTTCGCAGGGCTGGGACCCCCGTTCCCGGCAATCGTCCCACCACATCGATCGTGCGCACCGGACCCTATCGTTACAGCCGCAATCCCATCTATCTGTCATTCTCGCTGCTGCAGCTCGGAATCGCGTTCTGGGTCAACAGTCTCTGGCTGCTCGTCACCCTGCTTGCAGCGGTGGCCCTGATGTCATTTGTGGTGATTCCGCGAGAGGAGCGATACCTGGAGACCCACTTCCCGTCGGACTACTTGCCCTACAAGGCTTCGGTGCGTCGCTGGCTGTAAGCAGCCGCCAGCCAAGGGGGGAACACGCTACCAGGCGCAGTGAGGTGAGGACACGAGTGATGCGCTTCAGTCGG
>DATFFX010000106.1:0-11120 GCA_035249825.1 Gemmatimonadales bacterium
CAGCTCGTCATCTGGGTCATTCCGATGCTGGCGCTGGTCACCGGCGCAGTCTCCGGGGCGGACTGTCATGAGTTGGAGCTGATCGCCGCTCTCCCGGTACGTCGTGAAGGCATTGTACTCGCTCGCTGGTTCGGCTGGAGCGTGGCTCTGGGCGCCGCGCTTCTCGTTGGCTTCGGCGCCGCAGGCGTCGTGATCGGGCTACTGGCCGGGATGTCGGACGGATGGCGCTATCTCAGGCTTATCGGCGTTGCCCTCTTTCTTCTGGCCGCGACACTTGCTGTCGGGCTATGGATCGGCGTGGCGGCGCGCACCAGGCTGAAAGCCGTGGGGATCGCGGTGGCAGTCTGGCTCATACTGGTCATCGGGGTAGACCTGGTGGCCATCGGAGTTCTGGCCCTTCTGCCTCCGGGAAACGCAGGCTGGTGGCTCTCTCTGCTTCTCATGGCTGACCCGGTGGACAGCGCGAGAGCGCTGGGTCTGACGCTGTTTCAGGCAGACGTCGTTGCCGGTCCGACCGGGGCCGCACTCCGTCGCGTCCTGGGGGGAGCCGGAGCCTGGGCCCTCACTGCCGCACTCGTGGCATGGACACTGATTCCCTTGGCAATGGCGGGACGGAGATTCGCGAGAACCGACCTGTAACTCGCAACATTTCCACGGAGGGACTCATGAGCTGGGCTCATCTTCATCTCGCCCTCAACCATGTACCGGTAATCGGGCTTCCTATCGTTCTTCTGCTGCTGGGCTGGGGCACCTTCCGACGCCTTCCCGAGGTAATCAGGGCTTCCTTCGGCCTGCTCGTCTTGCTCGCAATCGTCACCCTTATCGTTCAGCTAACAGGCGAGCCCGCGGAGGAGCTGGTCGAGGGGCTACCTGGAGTGCTCGAGCCCGTGGTGGAGCGCCATGAGGAGGCGGCAGTGTGGGGTACCATCGGGATGGGGGCCATCGGGCTGCTTGCGCTGATTGGGATCTGGCGCCTCCACTCCGGACGAGACATGGCGCGCTGGTATCCCTCGGCGGTGCTGGTTGCCGGTCTCATCGTCGCGGGGATGATGGGCTGGATCGCTAACCTGGGGGGCCAAATTCGGCACTCGGAAACCTCGGGGGTGAGTCTCCCTCGAGAACCGTGAAGGTAGGACATCCCGGAGGGTGGTGAATCGGTGCCGCTTCCCGGCTGCAGGAGTGAGGCGCGCTGTCAGCCCACCGGCCTCTCTGGCCCTTCCGCCTTCCGGCCGGCGAATATGCGGAGATACTGCGCTCCTATCAGCAGGCTTCCAGCCAGAATACTCCAGGCACCGGCGCGAGCGCCGGTCACCGACCCCAGCCCAGTCCCTGCCACCAGCAGAATTATTCCTGCGGTCAGCATGCCCAGTGCAGTCCACGCCGTTCCGCGGTGCACCAGCTCCGCCGCGGGCCGCACCCGCACGCCACCACGGCCGTAGAAGTGCAGCCAGATGAGAAAGGCGAGGAGCCGATACCAGATGCCGGTGATGAACATGACCAGCCAGCCGAGCAGAACCAACTCGGCATATATCACCCAACCGGTTGCGGACACACCGGGCAGCGCCAGCTGCGTCACACCCGCTGCCAGCGCCAGCGCCAGACAGCTGAACCCGACCAGGATGTGACCGAACGCGGGCTCGAGCCGGCGGACGAGCCGGCGGCGGAAGTAGCCTGCCACCGAAATCACGAACAGCACCACGGCAGTGCTGCCGAGCAACGCACCCAGCCATACTGCAGGAGGGAAGCCGAACAGCAGGCCGCCGGCGAGCAGGATCAGCCCTCCGGCGGCAGAGGGACCGATGAGCCGCATCGGCCATTCCGGAGCGGGCCCGGCCACCAGGAACATCGGAATCATCCTGCCGCCGACGCCCACCGCCGTCAGGCCTGCGAAGCCGAATGCCGCCAGGTGGAAGTGGGCGGCGATCACGCCGAGGCGATCGATCGTCCACCAGCCCAGGGACGCGCCAATCCGCGCCCCTCCGAGCAGGAGCGCAAAGCCGAGCATCGAGTGCGCGGCTGAGACATAGGTAGCCACTGGCCGGCCCTGAGACATGCGCCGCCGGTGCGGTAGCAGATTCCACGCGACGCAGCCGATCGACAGAAAGAGTGCCACCCAGCCGGCGGCCTGAAGCCAGGGCTGCCAGAACCAGAAGCCCGCCACGAGCATACCCACGCCGGCGTGGAGGAGCCACGCACCCAGGACTCCGACGCCGATGCTTCGCGCGGCCGCGCCCAGTGACATCGGATAGAACTGATAGAGAGCCCCGAAAACCGAGGCAACGATGACGCCCAGGGTATAAACGTGGGTGACAGCCAGCACCCGCGGCGACAGAAAGCGGCCCGCAGCCAGATCCGGCGCGACGGTCACGAGCCCTGCACCTCCCAGCAGGAACCATACGACCGCGCCCACAAAATGGGTGCCCGGCAGCCGGAACGGAGGAGGACGGCTCATCCGGGAAAGTTCCTCTTTCGAGAGCGGAGTCGCACGGCTGGCGTGCGACGTAGTTCCAGGATCACCGACCGGACCGGCTCCGTACGACCTCACCCACGAGCAACGCGGCGGGATAGAAGAGCTCCTCCTCGCTCCTGGCGTGCAGCAGGAGGGCCGCGGTGAACTGTGCGACTGGGGCATTGCCGGCCGCCCGAGCAGCCTCCCTCAGCCTGACGGTGGCCGCGTGAATGGCCTTGTGTTCCTGGAGCATCCGCGGGAGCTCGGCTCGGAGTGAGTCGGTGAGCGGGAGCACCTCCCGCATCTCCGGCTTGAGCTCTCCCCGGGCGAGCGGCGCGAGCAGACCGAGCGGCGGCAGTGCGATCTGTTCCTCACGTTCAAAGTGTGGGTCGAGCACCGCGGCTAAAGCCCGGGCTGCCGTGCCGACGCGTCCCGGGGCCTGCGTGGCCCGGACCAGCTCATTGTGGATCTGGGCGTGTTCGGCGCGCATCGGCTCCGGGATCTGGATAAGTGACGTTTGCGGGCCCGACTCTCGGTGGGGTTTGACCTGCGCGGCGTTGCTGGCCGGCGGAACCAGGCCGAATATGATGAAGGCGGCGAGAGTGCAGCTCGCCGATCGGGTCCGAACGGGCCATCGAGAATGCTGTCTTGGTGGGCAACTCATGATCGCCCCTTTGGGTTAGGGTACAACGGCCATTAGTAGACACAGTCTCTTCTATTGCTCAGCACCAAATACTTTTACCCTGGGCCAGGCGTGCAGGGCAAAGGCAGCTGCCGCGATTCCTTGCGCCGTGTGACCCAGCAATGGCGCCGCCGAAGTCCATCCGAACCAGGGCCCGAACCCCGCCACCACTACGCCGAGATTCAGCAGAACGTAGGAGAGCCAGGCAATGTCTTCCCGGCCCCGCTCCGGTCCGCTGCGAAAGCGCGGCAGAATCCAGAACGCTACACCGAGCGCGAGCTGGACCATCCAGCCCATCAACAGGAATTCGATGTGGAGGGGAAGGAGCCGGGCCACCGGTGCTCCAATCGGCACGCCGCGGTTGATCAACAATACCGCCCCTGCGAGGAATCCAATGGCGAGGTAAGCCAGCGCTGTCCGCACGAACCATACGGTGAGCTTCGGCATCTCAGCGCTCCCGCACTCGCGGCCAAGTGTTGGCCACGAACGCCCAGCCGGCGAGGAGTTGAACTATGGCCGAGACGATGAGCAGGCCCCCGGCCTCTCCGCCCAGCATAGCCCTGGGCTCCGCCAGCAAACGCAGCAGCAGCCCGACGTTCAGCAGCACGAAGCTGGCCCATCCCAGCCGCTCACTGCCCCGCGGTTTGGCGCTGGAATACTTGGGAAACAACCAGAACGCGACGCCGAAGATGAGCTGCGTGAGCCAGCCCACGATCAGCAGGTGCAGGTATGTGGGCCAGACCACCCGGAGGACTGGAATGCCGTCGGCCAGCGGTGATTGCATCGCGATCGACAAGGCGAGCGCCGCCACCAGGTAGAGCATAGCCGATTTGATGAACCATCTGGTCAGGGCCGGCACTGGGTGAGTCTAGCCGTGCCGGTGTGAAGGCGGAGTGGAGGTCTCATGCAGTGACATTCTTGGTGTCCTGGCGCAGGTGGGTGCGGAAGAAGGCGATGATACGGCGGCGGGCATCGCGAGTGGACCGCTCGTCATATTCGGCCGCCACAAGCTTCGCAATCACCTTGTCGAGCCGGGACAAATCATCTGGGTCGTGGTCGTTGAGGAACCCGTGGCCAGCGGGTGGATACACCTTGATGTCGTGGTCGATGCCGGCAGCGGTTAACGCAGGCTCGAGAATACCGGGCACTTTACGCACCCCTGGCCAGCGATCTCTGCCGCCGTAGCTGGCGACGATTGGGCATGCTCGGCGCAGCTCGCGCTCGGAATCCGCGGTCAGCCCACCATAGTTGACGCTCGCGACTGAGAACCCATGGTCGGCCGCCAGCATCAGCGCGAGCCCGCCGCCAAAGCAGAAGCCGATCACGCCGGTCTTCCCTGTGCAGTCGCCGCGTGCAGCGAGCCAGGCGCGGCTGGCGTCGAGCTCAGGCAGGGGATGCGACGGATCTCGAATGGCAGCGAAGAGGCACCTCCACCGGCTGCCCCAGTAAAACAGATCCGGTGCCAAGGCGAGGAAGTCCTCAGACGCAAGCCAGTCTGCCTGGCTGTGCAGGTCGCGGGTCACGCCCGCTGCATCATGGATGACCACTACGCCTGGCCACGGGCCGGCGCCCGGTGGTGTGGCCAGGTAGGCCGGCATTTCGCCGCGAGGCGTGGGGATCGTACAGAACCCGGTCACACAACTCCGGGCTTCTGCACCACGAGCGCAGTCACCATCCCGAACATCCCGTGCTCCGATTCGGCATGCGGAAGGATGTGGCAGTGGAACGCCCAGGTCCCCGGGTTGGTGGCTTTCACCAGCACGTCCCATCGCTCACCCGGGGCAATATTCAGGGTATCGCATTTCCAGGGCATGGGTTGATCCCAGCCATCCTTGGCGATCACCGTCATATGCATCCCGTGGAGATGCATCGGGTGAATCATCATGCCCTCGTTCATGAACCGAATCCGGACCGTCTGGCCCTGCTTGCATACGATCGGCTCAGTGGCCGGAAAGCCTTTGCCGTTGAGGGTGTATCCGTGAGAGCCATCGTTCAACACCATGACATAGTCTACGTCCGCCCGGTGCGCCGCCACCGGTCTCCTGGGCTCAACGACGAAAGCCCCCAGCAGTCCCAACCCGACCTGCATTGCCGCGTTGTGGTGCGAGTGGTACATGTGAGAGCCGGCGTTCGGCACGGTGAATTCGTAGGTATATGACTCACCCGGCTTGACCGGAGGCTGCGTGATGAATGGAACCCCGTCTTGATCGTTGGGCAGCTCGAGGCCGTGAAAGTGGATGACGGTGGATTCCTGCAGCTTATTCGTGAGACGTATTCTGACCCGGTCGCCCTCGCGCACTCTGATCTGCGGGCCCGGAATCTGGCCGTTGTATGCCCACGCCTTGACCTTTCGACCAGGCTCCACTTCCCACTGGATCTCCTCGGCGGTGAGATCGTAGATCTTCACTCGTCCCTCCAGCCTGGGCGCCAGCAGCTGGTTGCCCTTGCCTTCGGTCTTCGCGGGAAACGCCTTCACACCCTTCTCGTGCATGGCGTCCATCAGGTCTGCCTTCTCCCGCGGCGTGGGGACTGGAGCTGGAGGCCTGGACGCCGCGGCCGAGGGCGCTGCGGCCGCCTTGGTTTCGCTGCAGGCGCCGAGTGTGGTCAGCACGCCGGGAATGGCGACGGCCGCGACTGCACTCTTGCGAACAAAGTCACGTCGGGACGTGGCTGCTACATCTGAAGACCTGGACACCTTAACCTCACCTTGCAATGATGTGTGCTGCTGCGGTTCCTGGCCCATTCTACTCGCCGCGGTATGAAGCTGATTGGGAAGATTCATGAGGTTTTGTTCATGTACCGGTTGCTCAGCCTCTCTCTGCCACCTAGTATGAAAACTCCGGTTCCGATCAGGCTACCCAGCCGCGGCCGGCCCGGACGACGTTTCGATGCACACTGTAATGGGAGACTTCATGCCCCAAATCCCATGGGTTTCCGTCGCAGCGATGGGCGCCTTTCTCGTTGCCTGTCGTTCCCCCTCGACCGAGGATCGCACCGCCGCGAACCAGAGGTCCGCTGGCCCGGAAGTCACGACCAGTCCTCAGGAGGAACCGGATACCGTTCCGCCTGCCGACGTATCGCATGGCGAGGCAAAAATCGGTGGCCCAAAAGCGGAGCCGGCGCCGGTAGTCGCCCGGCTCGCACCAGCCAAGCGAACCCGGTTACACACGATTCGGCTCGAGATGAGCCACGCACCCGTAACAGTCGCGCCGGGCGTTCAGTATGCCGCCTGGACCTTTGGAGGCAGCGTTCCCGGACCGGTGCTGCGGGTGGGCCAGGGCGATACCGTGGAGTTCACGCTGATCAACCGTGCCGACATCCCCCACAGCATGGATTTTCACGCGGCCGAGGTTGCGCCGAGCAAGAAATATGTGAACGTGATGCCCGGCGACTCTCTCAAGTATCGATTCGTGCCCCGGGTGCCGGGCGCATTCATGTACCACTGTGGCACGGCGCCGGTGGCGATGCACATCGCGAACGGGATGTACGGCGCGATCATCGTGGATCCAGCCAAGCCACTGCCCAAGGCGCGGGAGTTCGTCTTCGTGCAGAGCGAGTTCTACATGACTCCTAAAGCGGCTCCCGATGGCACGCGCAGCCTGCAGTGGGACAAGCTGCTGAGCGCCGCGCCCGACCACGTGGTCTTCAACGGCCGGGCCGATCAGTATGCGTCCCATCCGGTCGATGTCCAACCGATGGAGCCGCTGCGCCTGTACGTGGTGAACGCCGGGCCCAACCGGATCAGCTCTTTCCATGTGGTAGGCGGAATGTTCGATCGGGTCTACGAGGGCAGCCCGTCCGCCGGTCCGACAATCGGCGTGCAGACGGTGAATATCCCGGTGGGTGGCGGCAATATCTTCGAGCTACGCCTTCGCGAGCCGGGAGACTATCCCTTCGTCACCCATGCTTTTGCGGATGCAACAAAGGGTGGTGTAGGCGTGCTGCGGGTACTGGAACCTGGCCAGGCGCCAAGCCAGCAGGCCAGCGCGATGAAGCACTAGGCGACCAGTGCAGCAGCGGTGTGGGCTGCTGCACCCGGAACGGCGGCAGGATAAACTGCGCGGGGCAGCGACACTGTTATGCGCAACCCACCCGACGGCGGGCGCTCCGCCGTCACCCTGCCACCGTGGAGAGCGACGATCGCTGCGGTTGCAGTGAGCCCCAGCCCGGGTCCACCGCCTCGTGCTCTCGTCTGGTCGCTCCGGTAGAACCGCTCGAACAGGTGGGGCAGGACCTCGTCGGCCACGCCCGGACCATCGTCCCGGACCGAGAGAAGAGCATCGGTCCCGTCTGCGCCAACCGTGACCTCGATGTGCGAGCCGGGCGGGGTATACCGCTTGGCGTTGTCGAGCAGCTGCTGCAGCACCATCGCCATCAGGCGAGCGTCTGCCGAGATGAGGACCGGCTCCTCCGCCTGCACCAGATGGATGGAGTGCGTTCCCACCCCTTCCTGGGCCTGACTCACTGCTTTCCTGGCCATGATCCGGGCGTCCTGCTCCACTCGTGCGAGTGCTACTTCGCCCGATTCCAGCCGGCCCAGCAGCACCAGCGCATCGCTGATCAAACCCAGGCGGTCGATCTCCTCGAGCGTGTCTGCCAGAACTCGCCGGTAGTCTTCCGGACTCCGCTCCTGCCAGAGGGCGGCTTCGACTCCGGCGCGCATTGCTGTGATAGGCGTTCGCAGATCATGCCCCAGGTCGCGAATGATACGGCGGTGCCACTGTGAGGATCTTTCGAGTCTCCCCACCATCTTATTGAGCACCTCGACGAGACCCTGGAACTCGGTGACGTCGGCATGGGCGGTAATGCGCTGACCCACCGCATCGCCCTGGATTGCTCGGGCCTGCGCGGTGATCTCGTGCACCGGGGTCACCGCAGAACGCGCCAGCCACCAGGCTCCTACAGCGGTGGCGAGGGTGCCGAGAAGGACGGTCGCAAGCAAGCGCACCGCGAGAGAGCGGTTCACTTCATGGAGGAGCTGATCCCGGGCAGCCTCGAGGGACGCCGAGTTCTCGACCAGGGTGGTGGGTGGATAGCTCTGTTGCGGAACCGAAAAATCAGGACTGATGCTTTGGCGGACGCCTATGAAGGCCCAGAGGGCGAACCCGAGCAGCCCTACGAACATGGTGCAGCTGAATCGAATCGCCAGGGTCCTCTGAAGACTGTACGAGGATCTCATACGCTCCAGCCACCGCTGGACACCCTGCCGGCGAGCGATCCGATCTTGTCGAGCAGGTCCTCGAAACGAAACGGCTTCGTCAAATAGTCGTTGACGCCCGAGCTGAGACACAGCCGAATGTCTTCTGGCGCGTCCCTGGCAGTCAGCATGAGGATCGGTGTCGTCCGTCCATTGGCGCGAAGTTGCTGCGCTACTTGCGGGCCGCTCCGCGTGGGCAGCATGTAATCGAGGAGGATCAGGTCGTAATGGCCTTCAAGTCCCATCGAGATCGCTTCCTGGCCGTCCTGAGCCCATTCTACGTCGTACCCCTCTTCCTGGAGGATTTGTTCCAGCAATCTTCCGACTTTCACATCATCCTCGATTACGAGAATGCGCATACTCATCCTTCGCTAGGGCGCTCACGATTCTCTCCGGCCACAATGTGAGAACGCAGGCGTGAAGGGAGCATGAAACAATGAGGAAGGTACCGGCGGGGCTTTGGATACTGACATTCGGAATCGTCGGTTTCCTAATTTCGTGGCTCTTTTCGGATCTAATCACGCTGGACCGTAATAGCGTCGTTCTCGCGTACCTCTTCGTCGGGGGTGCGGCGCTCATAGGGTTTTTCCGCTCGGCTCCCGGACGATTCCGCGAACACCTGCGACAATCCTGGCCTGCGGGTTTCTTGGTCGGTCTCGCTCTCGGGGCTCTCCTCAGTGTCACTGTCGTCGCCCAACCTTCCTCGCCGGTGCCATCCGGCCGCGACCTGGCCTGGGCGCTAGTTTGGCTGGGACTGGTGTATGGTCTGTTGGACGCTTTCCTGCTGAACATCGCCCCGGTCGTGGCGGTGACTGCAAGCGATCACCGCAGCGGCCGCCTCTGCCGGCGGCTACGCCAAGGATCTCTGGCTCTAGCAGCGAGCGCCTTCGTCACCGCGGCATACCATCTGGGGTATTCCGAGTTTCGCGGCCCACAGCTCCGCCAGCCGCTGATTGGAAACGCGATTCTGACGGCCGGCTACATCGTGAGCGGCAGCATGGTCGCGCCGCTCATCGGTCATGTGATCATGCATGGTGCGTCCGTGCTGCACGGCATGGAGACCACAACGCAACTACCCCCTCACTACCCGCCCTGACGTCCCACGCTGTTCAGGCTGCCCGAGCCGGGAACGCCGCCCGTAGCGCATTGAGGATTACCGCCACGTCAATTACTTCCTGGAGGATCGCTCCAGCGATGGGAGGGATGTAGCCGAAGCTCGCCACGACCATCGCCGTTCCGCTCAGACCGAGACCGGTCCAGATGCTCTGCCGGGCAATGCGAAGCGTACGCCGGCTGACTTCGACCGCGTCAGCCACTCGAGTGGGGTCGTCAGCCAGGATCACCGCGTCCGCCGCTTCCGCACTGATTCCACCGCCGCTGGATGCCAGTGCAACCCCAACTGTAGCGGTACCCAGGGCCGGAGCGTCGTTGGTGCCGTCACCCACCATGAGGACGTGGCCCCTCTCCTGCATCAAACGCTGCACGTAAGCAACCTTGTCCTCAGGCAGCAGGTCACCATGCGCCTCGTCGATTCCCACCGCCCTGGCCACCGCCGTCGCATTGAGCTGGTCGTCGCCCGAGAGGAGCAGGATGCGCCGGATGCCCATTTGCTTGAGCCGCGGAATGAAACCGTCGAGCTCCGGGCGTAGTCGGTCGGCGTACTCGATCAGCCCGGCGCCCTTTCCATCCACGGCTACGTAGGCCCGGAGTCCGGGTGCCGGATTCAAAGTGAGGAGAGCTCGGAGCTCGGCCTCTGCGGCCGGGTGCCGATCGACCACAAAGGACCACCCTCCTATGGTGACCTCGCGGTCCTCGACCTCACCCCACACTCCCTGGCCAGGTGCCTCGCTGATGTTCTTCGCTACCGGCAGCTGGAGACCACGCTCTTCCGCTTCCTGCACCAGAGTGCGGGCGAGTAGATGACCGGACCCTTGTTCCACCCCACTGGCCAGGTGGAGCACGTCGTCCTCGGTCAGAGGAGGAAGTGCGAGCACCCGGGCCACCTGGGGTCGTCCGATGGTCAGAGTTCCAGTCTTGTCGAAGATGGCCGTGGAAATCCCGCCCAATTGTTCGAGTGCGGTGCCGTTCCGGAAGATGATGCCGTGGCGCGCGGCCCGGTTGATTCCTCCGATCACGGCCACTGGTGTGGCCAAAATGAGTGGACATGGGGTGGCGACAACCAGCACGGCCAGCACCCGGGTCGGATCACCCGACGCGATATAGGTCAGCGCGCACACCGCGAGGGTTATCGGGGTAAACCAGACCGCGTAGCGGTCCGCGAGCCGCTGCAGCGGTGCTTTGCTTTCCTGCGCGGTGCGAACCAGCTCTACGATCCGGGCATACTGGCTTTCACTCGCCGGCGCCAGCACCCGAAGAGTCAGCGGCCCCTCGAGATTGAGGCTGCCGCTGAGGAGGCGGGTTCCCGCTTCAGCCGTGACAGGGGCGGGCTCGCCAGTCAGCCGAGAGGTGTCCACATGCGAGCGGCCTCCCACCACGACAGCATCGCACGCCAGCAGCTCGCCCGGCCGCAGCAGGAGCTCGTCTCCTACCTGCACTATCTCCGCCTCGACATCGGTCACAACGCCACCGACGATCCGGTGGGCCAGGCGGGGAGCCGCATTCTCGAGTTCGCGGAGGGCGTTCGAGGCCCGCCCCTGAGCATAGTGCTCGAGCGCCTCGCCACCGGTTTGCATGAGCACCACGATGAGACCGGCGAGTGGTTCCCGCAGCAGCAGCGCTCCGATAATCGCGAGCATGGCCACGAGATCCGCGGCGAATCGGCCGGACACCAC
>DATFFX010000107.1:0-4039 GCA_035249825.1 Gemmatimonadales bacterium
TTGGTGTTGAGGTCGTACGCCATGGCGGTGTTGTACGGGGTGGTCACGTACATGATGCCGTCGCGGACCAGGGGAGTAACCTCGAACGAGCCAAGCCTGGCAATGCCGGTCTGAAATATTTTTCTGGGAACGAGCTGAGAGACGTTGGTGGGAGTGATGGTCTTCAGTGTGGAGTACCGCTGATTCCAGTCGTTTCCACCGTAAGTCGTCCATTCGCCCGAACCTTGGGCAGCTGCCGGGCCGGCAATGCAGATGAGCACGGGGGCCACCCACCAACGAGAACTGATCCTCATGGGCACTCTCCTCAGGGCAGGGTCTGGATGCGTGTAGCCTTACCGCGGGGCAGCAGGCTGAAAAGCCCAGTTGGTGACCGATGGGCCCGGCTCGGTTGTTGTCCAAAAAGTCTTTGACGGGTCACGGGGACGGCATGGCGGCCGCAGGGAAGACCCTCGCGGGCGCCGATCGCCTGAGCGCTCTAAGTGATGAACGGGTTACAATCTGACTAGGCTGCTCCCTGCGTCAAGTCCCTGCCGACCCGCCGGGAATGCCCTCGCCATGGCATAATGATGCAAGAGTATGAGATGCAATCGGTTGCGCTCTGATTGGCCAATTCGGCCGCCCGACCGCAATTCGCCGCGAGATCTCAGGAACCGAACCGCGGTGTTTTTTGACGGCACTGCATCCTGAACGGGTCAACGACCGGCAATTCAGCCACAGCCACTCGACGTCGTTCGCGCTGGACCACCTGGTTCCAGACCGGAACAATATTCGGTGGCAGTAAATTTTATGCAACGAGGGCAAGACACTATTCTCAGCCACGAGACCGGTTTCATGAGTCTTCCCGCGTTACGTTCCAGTGGCATAACCGATCCGGATGATGGTGCAGTCACGCTACGTAGTAAACAACGACCTTATCGCCGAGCCGGGACCGTGATGATCCAGAACCGATACGTATTCCATCCGATAGCTGTTGTTTTCTGTTGTGTCACTCTGATGGCCTGCTCGCAAAGGGCACCCGCGTCTTCCGCTCCGGCGGCGGCCCGGGGGGAGGCCACAGATACGACGGTGCCTGATTCGGTATCCACCAGCGCGCCGGGCATCGCCCGAGACTCGCTGGGATGGCTGGTGGTAGATAGCGCAGCGCGCACTGTCACCCTGGAGCTCGAGGTTACCGCGCCAGCCGCTGCGCCATCGGCGCTGATCAACGGATATCGCTCGGGCGGTGCCAGGGTGGTGGTTCCGGTGGGATGGACGATCACGTGGAACTGGCGCTCGGCAGACCCGGACACGACCCATAGTCTCGTCGTCATGGTGCAGCGTGAGAAAATTCCGCTGGAGGGCGGCCGCGCTTCCTTCAGCAACGCCATGACAAGGATGGTGACCGAAGGACTTCCTGCGGGGCAGTCCGATCGAAGCACTTTCGAGGCGGAGGAAGCCGGATGGTACTGGATGCTGTGCGGTGTTCCCGGCCATGCAATCAAAGGTGAGTGGCTCGAGTTGCGGGTCGATCCGGAAGCGAGAACGGCGGGGATTGTCTTAAAAGGGAACTGAGGTCCAAATCCTTACCCGGTCACTGCTGAGTGGTCTGAGGCTCCTGAAGCAGTTTTTCGATTTCTCTCTCGAAATCGCGAATCAACCGGGTATGCTGCGCTCCAGTAGCCGGCCCGTAGAACCCCGCGTGCACCCGCCGGACCCGTCCGTCGCGCCCAAGAAACACCGTGGTCGGGAACGACGTGAAGCCATGGAGTTGGGGGAGTGTTGCCGCAGCAGCTTCAGTGTCGTTGGTGCCCGCCAGGAGGGTAGGGAAGGGAATCCTGAACTTCTCCCGGTAACGGCGCACCTGGCGAGCGTCAATGGCGCGGTCTCCGGTAACTTCGTATGCCAGTCCAACCATCTCGAGACCCCGGTTTCGATAGCGATGGTAGAGGCGAACCAGTTCGGGCGTCGCCTCGTGACATGTCGGGCACCAGCTGCCAAAGATGTCCACCAGCACGACCTTGCCCTTGAAGCGCGGATCCTCGCTGGTGACTCGTTGTCCATCGAGGTCTCTAAAATCGAATCGGAACGGCGCGTTGGTATCCGCCTGGGTGATTTCGGCAGGCGACTTGAGGTGCCTCCTGCCGGTACTCCTCACCGCTTTCCAGGGGGTCTGCGTCCGGAGACCCGCGTGAAAGAGCCCGCGCAGCGTGTCCCCCTTCAACCTGCCCGTCAGCAGGTATACGAATGAGCCATCGAAGTGCGCCATGGCGAAGCTGTCCGCTGTAACCAGCCCGGAAAAGTGCCCATAATCTCCGGTATTGGAGATGATGGTTCCCTCGAGCCCTGAGGGACCATTGCGGAACTCGAAGACGCGGGGGCTGGTGCCCCAGTCCAGGTAGTAAGTGGCATCCCAGCGGCCAAGGAGGGCCTTGCCAGCCGGCGTGGACGGCCAGCGTCCCCGAGCGGCCCGAAAGGGAATCACTCGGGGACCCCGGCTACCTACGTTCCGGTAAGCGCCCGTCAGCGAGTCACCGCGCAGGGTCGCTGTCATGGTGGCTGCGAAATCGGCTATATCGATGACAACACTATCGCCCTCTACGTTCACAACTACCGGCTGGCACTGAGCGCCATTGCAGATCTTGCCGCCCAAACCGGCACTGGAACTGTCGATCTCGAGATGAAAGTTGAGTGGCCCGCCGGCCAGATCGAGCGCGGCACGCCACGATCCTACCGGAGACCGGGAATTCAGTCCCAGCAGTGCTCCTGTCACCACCAGCGCGACGAACATCATCTTGTCTTTGATGTGGGCACAACATCCAAGCCACCACCCCGGTATCGTTCTCCTGCACGTACAGGTGCACGGATGAGGTTTCCGCGCCATGGGACCGGGCAGGGGTACACGGAGTTGTACGCGCAGAATGGGTTGCGAGCCCGGTTGAAGTCCAGGCGGTACTCCCCCCTGCCCACGGGGGTGAGATTCACGAACCGACCCGCGGGGTAGGTGCCCTCGCCGTTACTCTCGTCCTGAAAGAAAATTTCCAGCTCCGATTCTTCGCCGGATGCGCCCGGAATCCGGAGCACCCGAAGTTTCACCGGCGTCCCGATCGATGCGACGATAGTGCCCGCCTCGATTGCTTGCGTTTCGATTCCGTCGGACGTCAGCACCCGACTGGAACTCCGTTGCGTGGGAGGCACGAGCCGGCCGGTGAAAACGAGTGAGGAGTCATACTCGTAGTACCCGGGTGGACGTTTTCTGGTCGAGTTCCCGAACACGGTCACCATCTTTCCTCGCGCAGAGGCGGTCACGTAAAGCGTGTACCCGCTGATCCGAAAGGGTCGTTCCCGGCGGACTACCTGCGTGTCGTCGCCGAGGCCCTGCAGTATGACTGAGTTCTCTTTGGCAATCAGGCGATGCTTCGGGAGCCCCAGGAGCGGGATATCCGCGTCCTCTGGACCAAGCGTCAGTCCTGAGCCCAGCGGCTGCTGCGCGAGTGCCTTGAGCGGTGAGTTCGGTGCTGTCTCCAGCCATGCGATATAGGCCGCGCGTTCCCGCGCTACGTCAGGCGCCTGAGCACTCAAGGGTGCCGCGGCGAGATAGTAGAGAGCGGTTACGATTGTCGGATGACGGAAGCGTGAGAGCACGAAGCGAGACCTCGTCTTTACTCGAACCTGTCTGCAGCGAAGATCCGTAGTTCGTGAGCGGGCTGTTCTCGCTCGATCAGCTGTCGCACGAGTACGCCGGTAATTCCCGCCAGTAGAATTCCATTTCTGCCGTGCCCGGTGGCATACCACAGTCCCGGCATGAGCGGCTCCGCACTAATAACAGGAAGGCCGTCCGGTGTCATCGGCCGGAGACCAGCCCAGGTTCGCCGGACTTTGGCTCGAAGGAGGCTGGGACAAAGCGCCATGATCGCGCCAAAGATCCGCCTCAGGCCGGCGGAGGTGACCTCGGCCCGAAAGCCGGCCTCCTCCATTGTTGACCCGACGATAGCCTCCTCGCCTCGGGCAAGGAGATAGCAATCCTTGTGGTAGACGATCGAACGCTGAAGATCGTGAGGCC
>DATFFX010000108.1:0-7038 GCA_035249825.1 Gemmatimonadales bacterium
CATCCATGGCCCGGTTGAGGGCACTTTCGAGTGTCTCGTCCACGGGCAGCAGATGGGTATGAGCGCAGAGTAAGGAATCCACCTTACCTACCTGGAACTCCTCGCCGAAGACATCAATGGGATAGGCGCAAAACAGCCGGATGTTGCTTGAGTTCAGCAGACTATTCCACAGCTTTTCCAATTGAACCGCGGCCGCGTACTGGCCGGCCTTCCACAGTACACCAACCATCTCTCCAAAGGCTCGCACATCAGTGCGCCCCGCCCGTGATTCGACTTCCTTGAACGCCTCCCCGATGACATTCCCGAATAACACCGGGTCGGGCAGGCCGTCCACCGTAAGTCGGTCGAGAGTAGTCTGCGCGTCGAGAAACACCAGGCGGCCCTCGAGGACCGCCTTGGAATAGCCCCGCTCTTCTCGCAGCCGGCGCGCGACGGAGCCACCGTGCTCCGGCGAAGCGATCGCAATCAGGCCATCTCCGCGCCGCAACCCCTCTGCCATGAATCGAGCCACGTTCGCTGTAAGCAGGCGGTCGTCGCTGCCGTAGAGCTGAACGAAATGCGCTTCGGGATCAACGGCGTCGAGCAGATGGGCACAAGAGGTCATTGCACTGTCCTGAATGAGCAGGCACCGCGAGCCTGCCAAGGCACCTTCGAAGCCAGGCTCGTTGCCATGGCACCATCACCAGGGAGCGATGGCAGCCATCAATATGCCCGCTGGCAACCGGAACCATCGTGTCGCATCTCACACTGGGAAGGCTGAAAACCGCGCAACCGCCTGGTCCCGGCGCTTGGGACTGGAGCTTGCGGGTCAACCGGAAGGAGCCATACTTCGTCGCACCAGCTCACCTTTGGCACCTGCACCGGATCAGGTATGGCGCAGCAAGGCACAGCGAGAACCAAGTCGGCCCTCGAGCGTCCGCCCGGCGGCTATACTGTTCTCGTGGTTGACGATGAGGAGGCCGTTCGCCGCCTCGCTTGTCGCATGCTGACGTGGACCGGCTACCAGGCCCTCGAGGCCAGCCATGGACGGGAGGCCATCGCCACAATCGAACAGCATGCCGGCGCAATCCACCTCGTCCTGACGGACATCAAGATGCCGGGCATGAGCGGCCGTGAGCTGGGGCGGCATGTGGAGCAACGGTGGCCCGGTAAGCCGATCCTTTACATGTCGGGATTCGCTTCCGAAGTCTTCCAGGGCGGGCTTCTTGATCCGGGTGCCCCGTTCCTGTCGAAGCCCTTTACTCAGGACGATCTCGTTCACAAGGTGCGCTCCCTTCTGGGGGCCTGAGCACCCTTCGTTTCAACGTTGGCTGTCAAGAAATCCCGCTACTCACCAGCACCGTCTCGAGCCGCGGCATGGAGGCAGCAGGTTTATGTTGCGCTCACTCGTCAGCTTACCGGTCGCGCGGCGCTAACTGGTGTGTGGGAACGACCTGTAGGCGGCATAAATGTTGATCTTTGCACGACGATCTTCTAGCCTTTAGCCCAGTAAGGTATCTCCTGAAATGACGGTATCATGACAGCAGGGGGGATGGTGGTCGGAGCACCAAACGACCTCCCCCGCACATACGGGGGCAGGGAAATTCCGTTGCGCATTATTTGTCCCACCTACTGGTACCCGCAGTACGCCAGTGACACCCAAGCCACCTACGTCCACGATATTAATCGCCACCTGGTGCGGCGAGGCCATTCGGTAACGGTCGTAACCCCGGGTGATCCGTCGCTGTCCCGGGAGGACATGTTCGACGGGGTAAGAATTGTGCGTTTTCCGCTGAACCTGCCTGCCGACCTGACTTACGGGCGGGTGGCCCAAAGCCGGGTAAGCCTGTTGGCCCGGGTCGCCCGGGTTGCCGTAATGGCCAACTATCTGGAGGCCCAGCATCGGGCGACCATGGCGGAGGGCCGGGGAGGTCGTGCGGACGTAATCCATGCGCACTGGGCGATACCGACGGGCCCCGCTGCGGTTCTGGCGGCACGGAAGCTCGGCGTTCCCAGCGTGATCACCATGCACGGCGGCGATGTCTATGTGAATCCGGATCAGGGATACGATTTTCCCACCCGCTGGTACGTACGGCCTGCACTGCGCTGGACGCTGCGCCATGCGGGGGCCCTGACCGCCATCACCGAGGACTGCCGGCAGCATGCCTTGCGGGCCGGCGCCCCTGGCGACCATATCCGGCTGGTTTTCAACGGCACCGATTTGCGCCGGTTCAGCCCCGGCGAGAATGGTACCCGGCCCGACCTGCAGTTCGGCCCTCACATGATCTTCGCCTGCCGGCAGCTGTTTCCCCGGAAAGGGATCCGGTTTCTCCTCGAGGCCGCCGCCCAGTTGAAACCCAGGTTCCCGGATCTCAAAGTGGTGCTCGCGGGTGATGGATTCGAGCGCCCCGAGCTGGTTCGACTGGCCGGCGACCTCGGCATTGGCCCGGATGTGACGTTTTTAGGTTGGGTGCCGAACGCCGATTTGCCTCCTTACTACAGGGCCGCGGCCGTGTCGGTAATCCCGTCTCTGGAAGAGGGATTCGGCATACCTGCCGCTGAGGCTATGGGCTGCGAAGTTGCAGTCGTGGCGAGCGATGCCGGCGGACTTCCCGAGGTGGTCGAGCACGGGGTGACGGGGCTGGTCGTCGCGCGCGGCGATTCCGCCGCCCTGGCCCAGGCCATCGGGTCGCTGCTTGCCGATCCGCAGCGTTGCCGTGCGATGGGCCAGGCTGGACGTGAGCGAGCGCTGCGCCTGTTCGATTGGGACCGGACCGCGGAGCAGTTCGAGCAACTCTATCGCGAAGTCGCCACCCGGACCCAGTCGTGATGGAGCGGCTGTTCTCGTTTCGTTGGGATGTTGATCATCGCGTTTGCGCGACCGACGGCCTCCCGAAGATCCGCTCAGTCTGCCGGGACTTCGGCGTACCCAACACCTTCTTTGTGAATATGGGCCGGTCCACCAACCTTCTCGAGTGGATTGGCAGCGGAATGGCGCGGTCGAAAGCCAAACTGGCCGACCGGGAGGCCGTTCACCTCATCAAGAAGACCGGCTGGCCACGATTTCTCCTCGAAACGGCGCTCTCTCGTCCAGTCGGCCTCTCGTTCGTCCCGCTTCTGCAATCGCTTCAGGCTGAAGGTCACGAGCTGGGTCTCCACGGAGGCATGGACCACGTCGTGTGGAGCCGTCGCTTTCAGGAGCTGCCGGACGCCACCCTGGAAGCGGATATCGAAGAGTCGTACCGGCACTTTGTCCGACACTTCGGGAAACCCGCGGGCTTCTCATCACCCGGCTTCTACTCCGACGAGCGCGTCATGTCGGTGCTGGACAAGCTGGGTTTCCTCTACAACGGTGATGCCATCGGTGGCGAGCCCCACCGGGCTACCGTTACCGGGAGGCCGGCCCGACACTGGACCATCCCGGTAACCTTATCGGGCCCTCGCACCATACCCTTTCTCGAGTACCACGGAGCGCGTGGTACATCAGAGGCGGAAATCTTCCGTCAGCTGAATCAGCACCTCGACACGCATGAGTCGGTCGTGCTGTACGGGCATCCATGCTACGAGGGGGTACGCGACAAGATCCTGCGTCAGGTCTTTGCCACCGTGCTCGAGCGGGGCTTTCGTTTCGTCACCATGCAGACGCTTGCGGAGCGGTTGCGCACGGTTCCCCTTCCACGATGATCCGAGTTCTCAGCGTCTTCGGGACCCGCCCGGAGGCGATCAAGATGGCGCCGGTCGTCCAGGCACTCCAGAATGCGGCCGATCGTTTCGAGAGCGTCATCTGCGTTTCGGCGCAACATCGGGCCATGCTGGATCAGGTGCTCCAGGTCTTTGGTTTACAAGCCGATCACGACCTCAACCTGATGACCGCGGCCCAATCACCCGCCGAGGTGACGGCGAGAGTGCTGGAGCGGCTTCCCCCCCTCCTGCGTCAGATCCGTCCCGATGTTCTTCTGGTTCAGGGCGACACAATGACCAGCTTTGCCGCCGCCTTTGCCGCCTACCTCGAGCGAATCCCATCGGGACATGTAGAGGCCGGGCTCCGCACCGGCGACCGGTATCAGCCATTTCCGGAGGAGATGAACCGGGTGTTGACGACCCGGCTTGCGTCAATTCATTTCGCCCCGACGGCCCAGGCGCGCACGGCGCTGCTGAATGAGGGAGTGCCGGCTGCCGATGTGCATCTCACCGGGAACACGGTGATCGATGCGCTCCTCCAGACAGTGCGGCCAAACTATACCTTCCATTCTCCTCGACTTGCATCGCTGGACCCCGCACGGCGGCTGGTACTGGTGACCACGCACCGGCGTGAGAGCTTTGGGGCACCGCTGCAATCCACCTGCGGGGCGATTCGTGATCTGGCAGGACGCCACCCTGATCTCCAGTTTGTCCTTCCAGTTCATCCCAATCCGCAGGTCAAGCAGACGGTCGAGCGCCTGTTGTGCGATCTCCCCGGCATGTACCTGATCGACCCTGTGGACTACGTCGAATTCGTGCACCTGATGAATCGAGCCTACCTCGTACTCACCGACAGTGGAGGTGTTCAGGAGGAGGCACCATCGCTCGGCAAACCCGTCCTGGTGTTGCGTGAGGTGACCGAGCGCCCCGAAGGAGTCGAGGCCGGAACGGCAGTGGTGGTCGGAACAGATCGGGACCGCATCGTCAGGGTGGCGAGTGAGCTGCTTACCTCCACAAAGGCCTACGAGCGGATGGCCAATGCGGTGAATCCATATGGTGATGGGCAGGCGAGCGGCCGCATCGTGCGGGCGCTGGCGGAGCGCTTTGGATGAGGCTGCTCGTTACCGGCGGCACGGGATTCATCGGCTCGCACCTGGCCGAGGAGGGCAGGCGGCGGGGGGCGGATGTAGTCGCACTCGGGTTGACTGACCGGCCCGAGGAGCAGGCCAACGCCGAGCTGCTGAGAGGAATGGGAGCGGAGGTGCTCTCGGGGAGCATCACCGACGAGGACCTGTGCCGTCGTGCTGCCAGGGGTGTCACGCACATCTTTCACCTGGCTGTAGCCATGCGCGAAGGCGGGAAGAGCGACGAGTTCTTCGAGACGATAAATATGGACGGCACACGCCACCTGCTTCAGGCGGCAACCAAGGAGCGGGTTGAGCGGTTCGTCTACTGTAGTACGATCGGGATCTATGGCCATCGTGTGCCCGGCATAACGTCCGAGGAGTCCCCGGTCGCGCCTGGGAACATCTACGAGCGCACCAAGGTTGCTGCCGAACGGCTGGTACGGGACTTCAGGGAGAATTGCGGACTTCCTACCGCAGTGCTTCGTCCGGCTGATGTCTATGGACCGCGAGACCAGCGACTGCTGAAAATGTTCAAAGGCGTAAGCCGAGGCCGATTCCCCCTGTTCGGCGCGGGAAAGGGTCGCCGGCACATGGTGTACGTCGATGATGTCGTCTCGGCGTTCTTCAAGGCCTGCGAGCGCGAGGAAGCCGTCGGTCAGGCGCTGATCATTGCCGGCCCCCGATCGTGCACCCTGCGCGAGCTGCTCGACGAGGTTACCGCTGCCACCAACAGCCGGCGGTATGGGTTCAGGCTTCCCCTGGCACCGATGCTGGGCCTGGCCGCGGTGGTGGAAGACGTCTGTGGAGCACTCGCCATCGAGCCGCCGATCTATCGCCGTCGGATGGATTTTTTTCACAGCGACTCCGAGTTCGATACCGCGCGGGCGCGCCGGGTGCTTCAGTGGGCGCCGCAGGTAGATTTGGAGGATGGTATTCGCCGGACGTTGGAGGATTACCGGCGGACCGGTGCGATGTGAGAAGAGATGATCATTTCAACAGGGCGGACGCCTCTGTGGTTGCTCCGCTCCTTCGCTTCGCTCAGGATGACAGCGTACTGGAGATCATCAATTGACCGAACCGTGGCAGCTGCAGCTCTACAGCCGGTCGCTGAAGAAGAAGGCCACTGTCAACGCGCTCCTGAAGCACGTACCTCCGAGCGGGGGGCGGCTCTGCCTCGAGGTTGGGTGTGGCACCGGGCTCACGTCGCATTTCCTGAGAGGCCGCGGCGGCACCTGGGTGAGCACCGATTTCGAGCGCGATCATGTCCGCTCGGCCAAGCAGCTGGTGGGCCAACGCGTCGTTCAGACGAGCGACGCGGAGCTGCCTTTTCGCAGCACGTCGTTCGACGTGGTCGCGGCCATCAACTTTCTGGAGCACATCGAGGACGACGAGACATTCTTCGCGGAGATGGTGCGGGTGCTCAAGCCTGGCGGTGACTTCTTGTTCATGGCGCCCAAAGGGGAAACCGGCCGCCCCGGATACGCACTCAAGAAATTGCTCGGGTTCACGGCTGACGCGGAGGGCTTCGGACATGCACGCGATGGATACCCGCCTTCGGCGGCCCGGTCCCTGATGGAACGACACGGCCTGGTGCTCTCGGGCATTGACGACTACTGCCGGTTCTTCACTGAATCGATCGAGGATCTGCTCAACTACGCATATCATCGCAAGGCGATGAAGGGGAAGCAGAGTGAAGAACAGGATTTCCACGGAGACACGGCACCGATGTCCGCCGACGCGCTGAAGAAGGTGGGCACGGCGTACAAGCTGTATTCCGCGGTGTATCCTGCCCTTCGGGCCTGGACCATGCTCGACAAGCTCATCCCATTCTCACCAGGGTACATGATGGTGGCCTGGGGAAGGAAGAAGGCAGCTTAGATGTGCGGCATCGCGGGTAAGGTCGGCGGGCCCAGGGTGACGGAGGCGGAGATACTCCGGATGTGTGATGCCATCGCGCACCGCGGCCCGGATGACTGGGGCACCTTCGTCGAAGCCGGCATCGGCCTCGGCATGCGGCGTCTCAGCATCATCGACCTCGCTGGGGGGCACCAGCCGCTTGGGAATGAAGATGGTACCGTGGTCGTTGTGTTCAACGGCGAGCTTTACAATTACCAGAGCCTGTATGCCGAGCTGGTCGCGAAAGGGCATCGGTTCAGCACCCGCACCGATACCGAGGTGCTCGTGCACCTGTACGAAGACGAGGGCGAGAGAATGGTCCAGAGGCTCCGCGGTATGTTCGCGTTTGCCATCT
>DATFFX010000109.1:0-11806 GCA_035249825.1 Gemmatimonadales bacterium
TGCCGCGCTGGGGCAGCTACCGCCGAACCCGGGTTCAGCCAGAGCCCAGGACCAGTAATCATGGGGATCCGCGCCCGTTGTACATGCTCGCGATTCTCGGCGGGTGGGTCGGAGCCTGCTACTCGGCTGGTTGGCCTTGCAGTTCTGGACCCATCCCCGACTTCCTTCGGTCCCCGCCTGAGCATGTACTCCGTCGTGAGGCGCATCATGAGTCCAGCACTCCGGGTTGCTCTGCTCCTGCTGCTGATCAGTCCACAGTATGCGACCGCGCAAGGCAGTTCGAGTATTGCTGGTCCCATCTCGTCTCCGTTCATCACCCGCTACGCTCTTGTAAGCGAGGACTGGCGGATGCCCTCTGACACCGTATCCGGTGAGATTCGTCCGACGCATTGGAAGGAAGGCGCGGTCATCGGCGGGCTTTCCGTGGGGGTAGGGCTGGCTTTGGTGGGGGGTGCCCTCTGTCGGAGCTCGGACAACGTACGGAGCTGTGGTGGTGCTACTGTCGGAGGTTTCCTGCTGGGAGGCGTAATCGGCGGTATAGCCGGGGCACTCATAGGCGGCCAGTTTCATAAAGGCCCAGAACCGTGAGGCTTCAGGCTCCTGGTTGGTGCTTCGTGCTGGGAACGACCACAGCGATTCTTCTGAGCGGAGTGGGCCGCGTCAGTGGCCAGGTGCAGAAGCAGGCCTCGCAGGCCTTGGGTACCGTCAACTTCCCTGTCTCCTGCTCCGAGCAGGCGCAGATCCAATTCAATCACGCCGTCGCCCTGCTGCATCACATGACCTATCCGGGCGCCAGGGAGGCGTTCCAACAAGTAGCGAAGACCGATTCCCGCTGCGCCATGGCACATTGGGGGATCGCGATGACTCTCTTCCAACCACTCTGGCCTACTCGTCCGACATCCGACGAACTACGGCGCGGATGGGAGGCAGCCCAGAACGCCAGAGCCCTCGACCCCCCCACCCGGCGCGAGCGTTTGCTGGTAGACGCCGCGGCTGCCTTTTTCGGCGAACCGGAGTCGCCGGATTATTGGCAGCGAATCCGCCGCTGGGAAAAGGCGATGGAAAGCGCATACACCGCCTTCCCCGGTGACACTGAGGTGGCGGTCTTCTACGCGCTGGCCCATCTGTCCGCTGCGCCCCCTGACAGCACGTCGCAAGCGAACTCAGAGCGCGCCGCCGGCCTCCTGCTGGCTGTGTACCAACGCAATCCGGATCATCCCGGCGCGATGCACTACCTGGTGCACGCGAACGATGCGCCGGCGCGCGAGCGTAAATCATTGGAAATAACCCGAAAGTATGAGACGCTCGCTCCCCGGAATCCCCACGCCCTCCACATGCCGACCCACATCTATACCCGGCTGGGCGAGTGGAAAGCCGTCATCAGCGGGAACATGCGAGCCGCAGCCGCGGCCCTGGAGCAACCCGCCGGAGATCGAAGCCAATTCGTCTGGGACGAGTTCCCCCATGCGATCGAATACCTCGTCTATGCACATCTGCAAATGGGTTCCGATGAGCAAGCCGCGGCGCAGTTGAAACGCCTGCACGGAACCGCTCGACTACAGCCCACGTTCAAGACGGCCTATCACCTGGCCTCCACGAGGGCCCGGTATGCCCTGGAGCGGCACGCCTGGCGCGAGGCAATGTCGCTGGTACCCCGCGAACCTGCGAGCCTGAATTGGAACCGATTCACGTGGCCCGAGGCGGTGACGTGGTTTGCCCGAGGTCTCGGCGCAGCGCACCAGCGGAATGTCGAACGCGTGCGCCTGGCCGCCGCCCATCTGGACAGTCTCGAGACCGCGGCGGGTACGGCAGGCGAAGCGCTGTTCGCCCGCAACATCCAGATCCTTCGGCTCGGCGTACGCGCCTGGCTCGCGCACGCGCAGCAGGACACGGTCACGAGCGTGGCGCTGATGCGGAAAGCAGCCGAGCTGGAAGCGGCAACGCCGAAGCATGCGGTAACCCCGGCGCCCACCATGCCGGCCTACGAGCTCCTGGGTGACCTGCTTCTGGAGCAGGGGAATGCGGCCGAGGCGCTCGCCGCGTACCGGCGCTCGCTGGATCTCTACCCGCGGCGCTTCAACAGTCTGCTCGGAGCAGCGCGGGCCGCGCGGAGGTCGGGTGACTTCACCAGGGCGCGCACGTTGTATCAGGAGCTACTGGCGCTGGCCGCTGGAGCGACCAAACGATCGGGCGTCAAAGAGGCACGCATGTTCGTTTCCATCCGGCATTGATGCCTCGGCGCAATCTCGAAGGACAACGAACACCGGAGCGTCCCCGTGAAGGGTGCGGCGGCGGCACAGTCGGGAGGTCCGACCTTGCCCGCCACTCCCTCGCCGTGAGAAATTGCCTTTCCACCTCAGATTAGAGCTCGCCATGGATACCATGCTGTTCACCGGGCGGAGCATCTGGACCATGATCCACGGTATCGTTCTCGGCGGAGGAGCGCTCATGGCGCTCGCTGCGGCTCTATTCTCACTGTACGCCATGCGCTCCGCCACGGCCTCGGATGTCACCTCGCAGAACCAGGCGCGGTACTTGGCCCAGCTCATGGTACTCACCGCGGTTTTGCTGTGGCTGACGGTGCTCATCGGCACCTACATCAACTTCCCGCCTTACCGGGCCACGCCACCCGAGGGACTCACCGATCTCGCCCGGTACCCCAGATCCCTGATTCGATCCAGCCCCGGGACCGAGTGGCTGCATTCATTCGCGATGGAGACCAAGGAGCACGTTCCCTGGATTGCGGCGATGCTGGCGACAGCGGTAGCAGCTGTGAGCGTGCGGTATCGGTCGCAGCTCCTCAGCGACAGGCCGTTGAACAGCATGGCCATGACATTGGTGTCGATCTGCCTGGTTCTGGTGTCGTTTGCGTCCATCCTCGGCGTCTTCGTAAACAAGGTCGCTCCACTCGAGTAGTAGAAAGGAGCGCCGCATGACCATCGACGTAGGTCGGCCAGAGGAAGGCAACGGAGCAGCACTGGCGTCGTTCCTGGCAGCCGGCATCGGTGCGTTCGCCACCGGCGCGATAGTCCTCCTCAACGAGGCGGGCCTGTTCGTCTCGCCGACCCTCTATGAGCCGGCCGGGGGAGTGTCGGGCCGCACCACGTTGGCAGCACTGATCTGGCTGATTGCCTGGGCGGTGTTGCATAACCGATGGAAGCACCGCCAGGTCGAGTCGCGGCGAGTGTACGCCATCACGCTGATGCTGATTGGCATTGGCGTTCTGTTTTGCTTCCCTCCGGTGTGGAAGCTTGTCTGATCGAAATCCTCGCCTCAGCGAGCAGGCGGGCAGGTCCTGAGCTGAACATCCTCGAAGCCCCTGGGCAGCCTGAGGCACACTCATGCCGACCGAGTCTGTGACGCTGGACAGCCGACAGCAGGCCACCCTCGAACGGGCGGCAGAGCTGGCGCTCTCGTACCTCGAGTCGCTCGACGCCGCACCGGTGTGCGCTACGACATCCCTCGCGGAGCTGCGACGGCGATTCTCGGGTCCATTGCCCGAAGAGGGCGCTGATCCTGTCGCGGTCATAGATGAGCTGGCGCGCAAAGCGGCTGGTGGCCTCCTGGGAAGTGCGGGAGGCCGCTTCTACGGCTGGGTCATTGGCGCCGGCCTTCCCTCCGCGCTTGCCGCTGATTGGCTTACCGCCGTGTGGGATCAGAACGCGGGCCTCTATGCCTGTGGTCCGGCGGCCGCCGTGGTGGAGGAAGTCTGCGGCTCCTGGCTCAAGGATGTGCTTCGCCTCCCGGCATCCGCCTCCTTTGCCCTCGTGACCGGATGCCAGATGGCCCACGTCACCTGCCTGGCCGCGGCACGGCACGCGGTGCTCGCGGATGCCGGGTGGGACGTCAATCGGGACGGGCTGGCCGGCGGGCCGAGTCTTCGTGTCCTCACGTCGAATGAAGTGCATGGCACTACGACCCGCGCGGCAAGACTCCTGGGCATCGGAACATCCAATATGATCGTGTTGCCGAGCGACACGGCCGGCCGGCTCACGCCCGACGCTCTCCGCACTGCGCTGTCCCAGGAGGCTGGACGGCCGACGATCGTGGTGCTCCAGGCAGGGGACGTCAACTGTGGCGCCTTCGATTCATTTCCCGAGCTCATTGCGCTGGCACATGATGCCAAGGCGTGGGTGCACATCGATGGTGCCATGGGCCTCTGGTGCAACTCGGTGCCTGAGCTTCGGCACCTGCTCGCCGGCGCCGAGCGCGCGGATTCATGGGCGACGGACGGACACAAGTGGCTCAACGTGCCTTATGACTGCGGCTATGCTTTCGTCGCCCATCCGGACCACCACCGCGCCGCGATGGAGCACCACGCGAGTTATCTCGTTCACGCCAGCGACGTCCGCGACCAGCTCGACTGGACCCCGGACCATTCCCGGCGCGCGCGAGGGTTCGCCACCTGGGCCGCTTTGGGTGAGCTGGGGCGCACCGGCCTGGCCGATCTCATCCGGCGCTGTTGTGACCATGCCTACCAGATCGTGACCCGCATCGGTGCTCTACCGAACGCTCGCACCATCTGTGTCCCACAGATCAACCAGGGACTGGTGCGTTTCTACGAAACGCGACCTGGGGCCTCGGAGGAGGACCACGACCGCAAGACCGATGAAGTAATGGCCGCTATCAATGCCACCGGCGAAGCCTTCTTCACCGGGACTACCTGGCGAGGCAGACGCTGCATGCGAGTCTCGGTATCGAGTTGGCGCACGACCGGCGGTGATGTTGATCGCGCGGTGGGCGCCGCAGCACACGTACTGGGCACAGGAGCCGACTAGCGAGCCGACTTCCAGGGTTGGTGCGGTTGCCGGCAGACAGCGAGGAGACGATGGCGAGCGAGATACTCGAAGGCTCGTGGCAGCCATCGAGACTGGTAGTTCTGGCAAGGGTGTGCCGAAACTGAAATGCTGCTCATCGAGCGGCTGGCCTCTGACCTAGTTCGGTAAAGGTGGGCCCCACATCTGGCGAATGATACGCCAGGAACCATCTGCCCCGCGCGCAAAAATGGTCAAGCTGACGGTGCGGCTCGTCTGCTCTGCCTGAACCGTATCTTTCTGGTATTGCCACGCCACGGTTGACAACCCACGAGTGAAAGCAAGCTGGTGAGTGCCAACCATCTCCTCCACTGACCACTGGAAGTCCGTGATGGTTGTGCGTGAGCCATCCGTCGGCCACCAGAAGGCGCGGATGGCATCATGACCCTTAACCGGCAGCCGGCCTGGCGGCAGGAGCAACGCCGCCGAATCCATTGAGGCCAACACCGCCGAGGTGTCATCGGCAAGCCAGGCCGCCACGTAAGCGCTCCGAATCCTCTCGATGGCACTGGAGTCTTGCGCCGTGAGCTGCAGGGGACGATTCGCGTCGTTCCCGCACGCGGCGAGGAAGGCAGAGGTCAGACAGAGCAGGAAGCCAGCATACGGCCGATGCGGTGTCATCTTTACCGATGGCTGTGGGTGATGAGATACTTACGGGTTGTGCGAATCAGCGGTTTCGGCCTCATCGTCACCATACCTGGAATGCAGAACCGGTAATGCGGTCACTCGAAGGAAAGGTCGCCCTCGTCGCCGGCGGAACACGGGGAGCCGGACGCGGTATCGCGGTCGAGCTCGGCGCGGCAGGCGCGACTGTCTATGTGACCGGCCGGACCACCCGAACCCGGACGTCCGAATATGGCCGCCGGGAGACGATCGAGGAGACTGCTGCGTTGGTTACCGAAGCCGGCGGCCAAGGTATCGCCGCTCGCGTCGATCACCTTGTGCCGCAGGAAGTGGAGGCGCTCGTCGCCCGAATCCGAACGGAACGCGGAAGGCTGGACCTTCTCGTCAACGACATCTGGGGTGGCGAGCATCTGTTCGAGTGGAACAAGGCAGTCTGGGAGCACAATCTGGAGAATGGGTTACGCCTGTTGAGGCTAGCCATCGACACCCACCTCATCACCGCACATCACGCCCTTCCGCTCTTGATCGCGCAACCCGGCGGCCTCCTGGTCGAGGTGACCGATGGTACGGCAGAGTACAACGCCGATCACTACCGGCTGTCGGTGTTCTATGATCTGGCAAAGGTGGCCGCCACTCGCATGGCATGGGCTCACGCCAAGGACCTTGCACCGTACCGAGCCACAGCGATTTCCATAACGCCCGGCTGGATGCGGTCCGAGATGATGCTCGACAACTATGGCGTGACCGAAGAGAACTGGCATGACGCTACCGCGAAGGCGCCGCACTTCGTGATTTCCGAATCACCGCGCTTCGTTGGACGTGCCCTCGTCGCGCTCGCGACTGATCCCGAGCGATTCCGCTGGACCGGGCAATCGCTTTCCAGCGGAGGGGTGGCGAAGGTCTACGGGTTCACTGACATCGATGGATCACAGCCGGACTGCTGGCGCTACCTGCGGGAGGTCCAGGAGGCCGGGAAGCCCGCGGACGCGACGGGATATCGGTGACCTGCGCGGCACCAGTGATGAACGCAGCAACACGGCGACTCCGGGGACAGGTCTGCCGAAGTCGCCGCGCTGCTCTGCCTATTCTCCGACTTGGGCGCTCCCTCTTCGATGAGCTAAGACGTTGTCTCCATCTGCGCGAAAAATGCTTCCTGACGCTCGGCCATCTGCTCGGGCGTCGGATCCTCGATATGCTGGGCCAGCGACCAGTTGTGTCCGAACGGGTCCTGAAGCCGGCCCGTCCGGTCACCCCAGAACATATTTGTGAGCGGGCGTACGGGTGTGGCCCCCGCCTTGACGGCCTGCGCCCATAGCGCGTCCACGTTCTCGACGTAGACGTAGAGACCGACGGGTGAGCCGCCGTACGCCTTGGGGCTGCGGGAACCCATATCGGGCATTTCTTCACCCAGCATGAAAATCGAGTCGCCGATCTTGAGCTCCGCGTGCATGACACTACCGCCGGGTCCGGGCATGCGCACAATCTCTTCGGCTCCGAACGCTTTCTTGTAGAAGTCGATGGCTTGTGCGCAGTCGGGTAGAACGAGATGCGGGGTGATCGTGTGGTATCCTTCGGGAACCGCCTTCACCTTTGCCATGGTGGCCTCCTTCTTCTGTGTGGAACAGGCCCCGGAAAATATCGGCCCCGGTGCTCCAACCGAGCAAGGGGGATGCCCAGAGCAGACAACGAGGGGAGCCTATGCTGCACTCGGGACGGGGTGTGTTCTATGTTCTCGCAATTGGCCTCATCGGAGTGTTATGGGTTACTCTCGACCAGCTTCCGCCCGTCGTGGCGTCGCACTTTGACTCGACCGGCCTCCCCAATGGGTGGTCGAGCCGGGCTGCGTACGCAGTGCTGCTCTTGGCCATCGGCTTCCTGCTTCCACTTGGAATAACCGGCCTCATGGCTGTTATGACGCGAGGGGGGTCTGGGCGGTTTCTACCTTCCAGCTCAGAGACACTGGACTCGTCCGGAGCACGGCGATGAGGCGGTAGTGCGTCTGCGAGCCTACTGTGGTGGCCCGGGTGTATCGTGGCCGGGACGACCGTGTTGACCCATGTTCTGGTGGTCGCAGCACATGAACACCAGCCTCCAAGGCTGAACAATGGTGCGCTGGTTCTTGTGCTCGGGTCGGCCCTGCTTGGGATAGTCGCCTGGGCCATTGGCGGGTATCGTTTGTGGCGACGGCCACCCTACCGTTGAATGATGGATTCTTTGTGGGCGATGCCGACTTGGCGGTTGGCTGCGGGCATGATCCGAATCGATCGGGGCGGCAGGCAGGAGGAACGCTGTGGATGCGCGGTCTAGGCAGCCTACGTACAATTTGTGGCGCCGGCTCGATGTGCCGGGCCATGACGCCGCAAGGCTGATTGAGGAGGGGCCCGGTGCTGAGCTAAGCGGTTTCGCCGTCTTTGCTGACGAGGGCGTCCCTGCCGCGCTCCACTATGAAGTACACTGTGACGCCACGTGGCACACCACGGAGGCGCATGTCCAGGGGTGGCACGGCGCAGCCCCGGTCGATCTCCAGATCACGCGCGACAATGCCGATCGATGGGCCCTCAACGAAATCCCATGTCCTTCGGTGACCGGCTGCGTGGACCTCGATCTGAGCTTCACCCCAGCCACCAACCTGCTGCCGCTCCGTCGTCTCCGGCTGGCGGTGAACCAGGCGGCGGAGGTCCACTCCGCCTGGCTGCAGTGGCCGTCACTCGTGCTCACCTTGCTGGTCCAGCGGTACCGGCGCCGCTCGATCGATGAGTACGACTATGAGGCCGACCTGCCCGGCGCCTCCAGATTCACTGCAGTACTCCGCGTTGACCCTAATCATTGGGTACTCGGTTATGGCGGACTATGGCAGACGGAGATGCAATGAACGCCACTGAAGTAATCCCCTGCTCGGAGGTTCCATGCGTTTTCTTCGCGTAAGCCTACCCATCGTTGCCGCCGCGCTACTCGGCGCGTGCTACCATGCCACCATCGAGACCGGTCTTCCGCCGTCCCCGCAGGTGATCGACCAGGGGTTCGCCTCCGGTTGGATCTATGGTCTGGTCCCTCCGAAGACTGTTACGACAGCCAGCAAGTGCCCCAGCGGGGTCGCGAAGGTCGAGACCGAACTGTCGTTCGTGAATCAGCTGGTGAGCTTCCTGACCCTGGGCATCTACACTCCGATGCACATCCGGGTGACCTGTGCCGCAGGCCCTTCGGCATCCGCCAGGTCGAAGGTGTCGATCCAGAGCGGGGCGGATACGGTCGCGGTCCAGCGCGGGTTTGCCATTGCGGCGGAACAGGCTGCGAGGGAACATCTGCCTGTCCTGGTCCAGTTCCAACACTAGCAGCGACGAAGAGGGCATGACTGGGCCGGAGCGATGCAACTGTCAAAGCCAACACCGGTTGTACCTGGGAGCGCTGGGTGAAGGCGCTCGATCGTGCCAAAGCGTACTCCTGGCCTCACGGGCAGATCGCGACGTACGTCCGCGAGAAGTACCGGGTATCCAGCTGGTGGTCGCAAACCGTCACGGTCGGCTATGAGCGTATCAAGGGGCTCCGCGCGATAGGTCAGCGTCGAGACGGCTCATTCGAAGTCTCGAAGAGCAAAACGCTGCCGGTGCCACTTGCCGGTTGTATGCCGGGGACCTTGGTTGTCGTGGGCTTCATACCCCGGGGCAACCAGAAGAGTCAGGTAACCCTTTCGCACGGCAAACTACCGATCGCGCTGCCGTCACCCGCGTGAAGGAGTATTGGACCGAACGGCTGGCGGTGTTGCAGGATGTGCTGGCGTCCGAATAAGAGTCGTGGAACATTCCCGATAACACTGGGGATCACAAATGAATCTCGAGGACGAACGCTCCCGATTGCTCCAGCAGGATGCGGAGTGGGCAGCACTTGCCTCAAAGGGTAAGGAGATCGACCGCATCGTCGCCTTCTGGACCGATGATGCTCTCGTTTATCCACCTGGAATGCCTCCCCTCCGAGGACATGCGGCGATTAGAGCATACGTGGAAGAGGCTCTGGCTATCCCTGGCTTTCGTATCACATGGTCCAGCTCAGAGGCACATCTGTCACCAGATGGTCAGATGGCGTACTTGCTTGGTGTGAACACAGTGACTCTCCCCGGTCCCGCCAGGGAGACGGTGACCACCCGTGGCCGAGCCGTGACGGTGTGGCGGAGGGAGCCGGATGGAAACTGGCGGTGCGCAGTAGACATCTGGAATACCGGACCCCCGGAGACCTGATGTACTGGTCTCACGGCCGAGCCGACAGACAATCTTGTGACTAGGTTGCGGTGACTCGGACGAGTGGGGGATTCTGCCGCTCGATCCAATGCCACCTCATACTGGAGCTATCGTATGTCGCCACGCGAGTCCACCCCTGCCGAGCGTCAGATCCAGGTCCGGCAGGTTACCCACGTACAGGCCTCCTGGACCGAAGAGGACCGGGGCGAGCCCGGAGCGTTCACGTTGCAGCTGATCCTCGATCATGGGGCGGACGAATACGTGTTGCGCCCCACCGCAGACGATGCCGACGTCCTGGTCAAGTTGCTGGCCCGCAGCAAGAACGCGACCTTCGATCTGGACCGGAAGGTTCTGGTCTTCGCCAATCTGGCCATCGAGTAGAGCGCTTGGGCCACTCAGCGCGCGAGGAACGCCTTTGAGACGTCCGTCAGCAATATCGGCGCTTGCCATTTTGCTCATCGTGCTGGCGATTGCCGCGTCGGTCCTGGCGATGACCGCCGAGGTGCTGGCCGAGGTGGGGGTCAAGTGGCGGCTGGTGCAGTTCACGGCGATGATCCACGGGTTGACTGCAGCCGTGGCCGCATACGGCTTGTGGAGAATGCGACGTTGGGGTTACCTGGCTTTCGTGGCATGGGTAGCCGCAGTCCTCCTCAGCGGCCTCTCATGGCCGTTGATGTACCCGGCGTCGACAGCTCCGTGGTGGATCGCCCCCGTCTGGATTGCCGTCGTCGCAGCCATCATGACGCCGCTGGCACGCTCGATCAAGAAGGTGATCGCGCCGGCAGCCTCGGCTTGACCGGGGGCTTCCGTAGCCCGAGCCTCTCTGAGGACCGGGCCTGGATCGTTCATATCGAGTCGCTTCTGTGGCTACGGCTCATTGTCGGCCTGGTGACTGTCTTTGGGCTGTTTCAGCGGGTCGCCACGGTGCTGGGAGCAGTCGCGGTCAGGCAGGTATCATCGTCGGCGCCGTGGTGGTTGCTGGACGGTGCTGAGCCGCTGCGCACTGGAGCGATCAGGGCGGCCGCCACGTAAGACGCTCCAACGTGATGATGGGGAAGATTATGGACGATGATCTTGCAACCATGTCCCGAGATCAACTCATTGAGGAAGTCCGGAAGCTGCGCCGCGGCATTCGCACTCATCGAGACAGCACGGGCCACGATCTCTGCTGGCATCACCCGGCGCTGTGGGGTCTGCTTCCCGAGAAGCAGGATCCGCTGCCTGTGGTCCCGGAATGGCCGGCATTCATCCGTGGATGTGTGAGATATCGCCAGTCGCTCGACGAGCAGGCTACCGGCGCGCCGCGCTCTTCCCGCGAAGCGAGGTCGGAAGACACATGAATCCGGGATACCGGCGGGCTCTGCTCGCCACCGCAAGCATCTCTACGGTTCTTCTCTGGAGACCCGTTTCGGCCCAGAACCTCGATCGTGGCCCTGACACCACGATTGAAGCCGCGACTCGTGCGCGGGTGATCGACGGCGTGTTGCGCCGCCTCCAGGAAGGCTATGTCTTTCCCCGGAAGGCGGCGGAAATGGTGAGCGCTGTCCGCCAACGGGCCGGCCGCGGCGCGTACGACAGTATTGTCAGCGCCCATGCCTTCGCCGACGCGCTCACGCGAGATCTGCGGGCGGTGAGCCGCGATTTGCATGTGGAAGTCATTTACCGAAGCCGTGGCGTGGCGGACGAAGCACCGGACGCCGAGCCGTCCCCCGACGAGCGCCGCGAGCGGAGCGTGTTCGCCCGACGGGTAAACTACGGGCTGGAGCGGGTCGAGCGCCTCGCCGGCAACGTAGGGTATCTCGAAATCCGCAGCTTCAACTTCGACTCGGCTTCAGTAGACTCGACCCTCGCCGCCGCAATGAATTTCCTCGAGCACACCGAGGCGCTGATCATCGACGTTCGCCGCAATGGGGGCGGCGAGCCTTCGATGGTGGCTGCGGTGTGCAGCTATCTGCTGCCGGCGAACACGCTCATCAACAAATTTTACTGGCGGCCCCAGAACCGGTGGGACGAGTTTCGCACTGGCCCGGTCAGTGGGCGGCACTACGGAACGAAGCGCCCACTCTATGTGCTTACCGCTGATCGAACCTTCTCCGGAGCGGAGGAGTTCGCCTATAACGTGCAGACTCAGCGCCG
>DATFFX010000110.1:0-4640 GCA_035249825.1 Gemmatimonadales bacterium
CGATGGATTTCACTTCCGGGTGCGCGATGGGAGGATCCTTCTCCTGTGGCCAACCACCGGGGTCCCGGATCGTCCGTTCGACGTCAGCGTGGATCCCGCCTGGATTTCGGCCGTGGTGCGCAAGGCGCACGAGCGGGTGCCCATGCTCCGTCAGGTAGAAGTAGATCTGCCGGCTTGCTGGGCCGGGCTGTACGAGATGTCCCCGGACAAGCACGCCATTGTGGGCCGAGCGCCAGGCTGGGACAACGTGTATCTGATTAACGGCTCCTCCGGCCACGGCGTCATGCATGCCCCGGCACTCGGTGCGTTGCTCGCCGAATTGATCTCCGACGGTAGATTCTCCAGCCTGGACGCTACGGCGTTACGCCCTTCCCGTTTCCAGGAAGGCGCCCCCAACCCGGCATCCGGCCTCCTGTAATCAGTCCCGAAACGGAAAGGAGCCATCCGTGCGGCTGCGTTCACTCCTGCTTCTGGCCGGTGTCATAGCTCTCGGGTTCGGTCTCGGCTTTCTGCTCGCACCACGGCCGATGCTGGCACTCTACGGCGTACCTGCCGATCCGGCGATCGTGCTGGTAAGCCGCTTCTTCGGGGCCGCCCTGGTCCAGCTCGGTCTCGTTCTCTATCTCATTCGCGACGTGGGCGACCTGAGAACCCAGCGTGGCGTTGTCATCGGCTCCTTTCTGGGCTCGGTGGCCGGGCTGGTAGTGGCACTCACCGGCCAATTCTGGGGTGTGGTCAACCAGTTCGGCTGGTCCACAGTCGCAATCTATGGCCTTCTCACGTTGGGATACGGTTCATTCGTTTTTGGGAGATCGAGCCAGACTTGAACCGGCCACGGCGGGTATACTACGGCATGCTATGCCACCGGTGCGGTAAGCGCGAAGCCGAAATCTTCCAGACGCAGCATGTGGGCGACGAGGTCTACGAGCGGAACTTCTGCACCCCGTGCGCGAGGATCGATTACGGAGTGTTTCTCGGCGCTCTCCTGCAGTCCCAGGCATCCGGGGCACCGCCCCTGAACGACGAGGAGGAGCGGGAGGTCCGACGGGTGCTGGACCAGGCCGCTCCTCCGGAGGACGCGCCGGCTCGCGAGAAATAGCGGCCGGCGCTTTGCCGTTCAGAGATCTTCCTCTGTCGTACACTCGACCGAGTCAGTCACTTCTCTTCCCGATACCAGGAAAGAGTCGCTGACGGCCTGACTCGATACCTCACCTGAATCGCTCGACACCTCAGCTGAGTCGTGACTCAGCACCTCAGGTACTGCAACGGGAACTGCGGTTGAATCCGTGTTCTCTGTGCCACGCCATGTCTCGATCCGGCTCTGGAACTCCTCCGAGCGGGCTGTGAGATCGATACCCGTGGGCTCGGGCTGCTGACTGCCGCCAGTAACTCGGGCCAGGCCTGTCGCGGCCTTTACGTAGGTGCTGTCTACTGCAATCGCGGCTTCGTACGCCCGGGCAGCTGCAGTTGGATAGCCCGAACGCTCCAGGGCAGTGCCGAGATTGTTCTGGAACACCGGTGAATTGCTGCGCAGCTCCACCGCCCGGGCAAGCGGAGGAATGGCTTCCTCGCTGCGACCCTGCTGAATGTATATGAGGCCCAGGTTGTTCATGGACCATACATCACGCTCGTCGATGGCGAGCGCGCGGCGATACGCTTCAATCGCTGCGTCGGCGTTGTCGAGCTCATATTGTGCCCGGCCGAGCAATCGATGACCTTCGTTCGACGCCGGCTCCAACGCCAGCACCTTCTCGATGCGCTGGAGCGCCTCTTTGGGCTTCTCTTGCTCCAACAGCACCCGGCTCGAGTTGAGGAGGCTCTTCTGATGACTCGAGTCGACGCTCAGCGCCTGATCAAATGCGCTGACCGCCTTCTCGTGCTCACCTGTTTTCCACGCGGCCATACCCAGCATGTAGTGGCCCCACGGATTGTCTGGATGCGTTCCGGTATAGGCCGCAAACAGGTTAGCTGCTTCCGGGTAGCGTCCCGCGGTAAAGGCCGCCTCTGCAGTTTCGTAGGAGACCAGGGCGGTGCTGGTCGGATCCTCGCTGCTGGATGGTGTGCCGGCGCTGGCTGAAACAGTTGGACTGGCGCCTGCAGAGGTAGACGTGGTCTTCGTTTCGTCCGAGCCGCCACAAGCAATAGCAAGGGACAGCAGGGAGCTGGCAATTATGGATTGGATCGAGCGTAGCATGGACTCCTCCTTGAGTTGGCGCCGCGGCGCCGTGCGTGACCAGCGGGACGCCGTACTCGAAGGCAAGGCGCCGGCCACCAGGGCACGGTGTAAGGAGGTGTACAAAGAGAGTTGTGCTGGAAGGACTTAGCAAAGAAGCCGGACCCAGGCTCAGATCTCCTGTGTTCGACCGGACACGAGCGGAAAGTGCTGGTCGTGTCCCGCCGGACACGGGACTCAGCTGCGCCTGAGATCCAGGCGCCGCATGATCTTCAGCAAACTTGCATGATCGGCCAGGCCGAGCTCCTCGGCCGTCCGGGTGATGTGCCAATCGTGCCGCTCCAGCGCAGCCACGACGATCTGCCGCTCCGCCTCGGCTTTCAGGGCAGCG
Organism: Gemmatimonadales bacterium; assembly: GCA_035249825.1. Lineage (GTDB taxonomy): Bacteria > Gemmatimonadota > Gemmatimonadetes > Gemmatimonadales > GWC2-71-9 > CAVVWJ01. The sequence continues at coordinate 2,565 of DATFFX010000110.1, forward strand.
AAGCCACGTTCTTCGACTCCAGGCTTCCCGGACCTCCGGCCCTGTTCCTGGATCTCGATGGGTACGTGCTCCGGGCGGAGCACATCACCATCGGCGGCGATGATCATCCTTTCTACAATGTTCCTGAGCTCGCGGGCATTGTTACGGGTCCAATCGTAGCCCATCAGGATATCGAGTGCGTCAGCGGAGACTTTCTTCGGCCGCATACGAAACCGTTCACAGATCGATGCTACGAAGTAAGCGGCCAGCTCGGGAACGTCCGACAAGCGGTCACGAAGCGGTGGCACCCGAAGCAGGTGAACATTGAGGCGGTAGTAGAGGTCCTCGCGAAAACGGCCGGCGGCGACCTCGGCTTCCAGATCACGATTGGTAGCGGTAACCACTCTTGCACTGACCGGGATGGATCGGCTCCCGCCCAGCCGCGTTACCTTCCGCTCCTCCAGCACCCGCAGCAGTTTGGCTTGAGCCGCCAGCGGTAGCTCCCCGATCTCATCGAGGAAGAGAGTGCCACCTTCGGCCGCCTCGAAAGCTCCCTTGCGGGTAGTAACCGCACCGGTAAAGGCGCCCCGCTCATGGCCGAAGAGCTCGCTCTCGACGAGGCTCTCCGGAAGCGCGGCGCTGTTGATGGGAACGAAGGGACCACCGGCGCCATGTCGGTGCAGGTCGCGGGCGACCAGCTCCTTTCCCGACCCACTTTCCCCAACGATCAGAACGGGGCTCGGAATCGGGGCGACCCTCGCGATCGCCTCGCGCAGGTGGCGCATGGCGGTGCTGTCTCCCACGAGCGAGGTCTCGCCAAGCTGGCGTTGCAGGGAGGCGACCTCGGTGCGTAAGCGCCGGCGCTCGATTGCCGTCTCGACCTCTCGCACCACCCTTTCCATAGGCTCGGTCTTGTCGATGAAGCCGTAGGCGCCGAGACGGATGGCCTGAATGCAACGGTCGTAATCGCCGGTACCGGTGTACACGACGACTGGTACTTCGCTCCCCTGCTGATCCAGGGCTCGCAATACCCCGAAACCATCCATGCCCGGCATCTCGAGATCGAGAATGACGCAGTCCACCGCGGAGCGCGCCATGAGATCCAGGGCCTCACTCCCGCTGCCGGCTGTCAGCACGTCGTAACGGCCGACACGCTTGAGATCGTAGGCATACTGTTGTGCAAGCGTCGGCACGTCATCGACTACCAGGACGAGAGTCATAAGGCACCTTCGCCGGGTTCGGCGGGCAATTCTACCAGGAATCTTGTGCCTGCACCTGGCTGGGTCTCCACCCGTAGCGTGCCATTGAGATCGAGGATGAGACGGCGCACGACTGAAAGTCCAAGACCGGTCCCGCCAGGCTTCGTGGTGTAGAAATCTTCGAAGGCCCGATCCAGCTCCTTCTGGGTCATGCCCGTGCCGGTATCAGCTACGTTGATCCGTACTCTGAGTGGCTCGGCGTTGCCGCCGGCGACTCCGGTGCTGACCGTGACCGAGCCACCGGGCGTACTGTGGACGCTGTCTATCGCGTTGCCGACCAGGTTCTCGAGTATGCGCCGAAGCATCAGCGCGTCCCCCAGCGCTCTCGGCAGGCGTTCACCCAGATCTGCCCGAAGCACCGTGCCGTCCGCCATTGTGTTGCGGAGAACCTCTTCCACGACGGGGTTCACATCGAAGGGCGGACGCTCGATAGCAGGCGAGAGCCGGGCATAGTTTCGGGCCAGGGTCTCCAGGTATTCAACGCTCGAGTCCAATGTGTCCTTCCGCTCCGCGAACACTGAGGCGAAGATCGCGGGATCCTGCTGCGCCACCTGTGAAAGATGGCGCAGGACGTTGCGTATGGGCGCGAGACCGTTCTTGATATCATGGTTCACCTGGCGGGCCAGGTCCCCTACCGCTGCTCGACGTTCTGCCTCCCTCAACCTGGCGGAGCTGACGCGGAGGCGGTCAGTCATGCCACCGAGAAGCCGGGAGAGCGCTCCAATTTCGTCCTGGCGCTCGCTCTCGAAGCTCTGATCGAGACGGTCGAGGTCTATCTCGGCAGTCTTCCTGGCCAACTCCCGGAGCGGCCGACTGACACGGGAGGAGAGCCACGCAG
>DATFFX010000111.1:0-2263 GCA_035249825.1 Gemmatimonadales bacterium
GGATCTGATCGGGGCCTACCGTGCGCTCGAGACCTCCGGGCGGATCGAGATCATCAGCTCGGCCGCAACGCACGGCTATCTCCCGCTGCTTGCTCGGGACGAGAGTATCCGGCTTCAGCTCGCGGTAGGTGTCTCTGAGCACAGGCGGATCTTCGGGCGCTCACCAAAGGGATGCTGGCTTCCGGAATGCGCCTACCGGCCCCGCGGCCCCTGGGAGCCATGGCCAACGGCGCCACGCACCGGAGTGCGGCGCGGGATCGAGGAACACCTGGCCGACGCCGGATTCCAGTTCTTCTTTGTGGACGCGCACCTCGCGGCCGCCGGCCGCCCCCTGGGCCTGTCGGGAGATCCCGCAGGCGATCCCATCGTGCACACACCCGCTCGCGCCGGTCAGCCCACCGAGCCGTTGCGGTCTCCCTACCGCGCTTATCGGGTCGCCCATGGATCAGTGGCCGCCTACGTTCGCGATCCCCGCGCCTCGATGCAGGTCTGGAGCCGGTTCGAGGGTTATCCCGGGGATGAGTGGTATCTGGAGTTCCACAAGATGCGTTGGCCTGGCGGCCTCAAGCTTTGGCGTGTCACTGGTTCTGGCGTTGACCTGGGGGGTAAGCAACCCTACGACCCCGGGACAGCTGCACGCCGTGCTCAGGACCACGCCAACCATTTTTCGCAGCTGCTCGCCGGAATATCGGCTGAGCAATCTCAAAATCGCGAGAGTGTGGTGGTCGCTCCCTTCGACACGGAGCTGTTCGGGCACTGGTGGTTCGAGGGGCCGCTGTTCCTCGGCCAGGTATATCGAGCGCTGGCAGATCAGCGCGAATCGGTCCTCCCCGCTACCGGTTCCAAGCACCTCGAGGCGCACCCCCCGAGAGCCGCCATTCGGCTGCCCTGGGGATCCTGGGGAGCCAACGGCGACAGCAGTATGTGGCTCAACGATCAGACCGGTTGGACCTGGGAGCGCCTCTGGCCGCTGGAGCAATCGTTCTGGGATGTGGCGCCGAGTGCGCTGGCATCGCCGGCAGCCCGCCCAGTGCTGGCACAGGCAGCACGAGAGTTACTGCTGGCCCAGTCATCGGACTGGCAGTTCATCATTTCTACGGGTGCTGCCGCGGATTATGCAGAGAAGCGCTTTCGGGAGCATTGTGAGGAAGCCGAACGGCTGGTCGCTGCCCTGTCACCCGATCGAGAAACCGATTTGGAGTCCGTTCAAAAGCTGGCTGACGAGCTGTATCGGCGAGATCAGGTCTTCCCCAATGTCTTGCCGGCGATAAGCGCCGCGCTCGGGGGATCCCGCTCCCTGGTGGTGGGATAAGGCATGACTTCTATCCGGTTCGTCTTCGGGCTTCACCTGCATCAGCCCGTCGGCAACTTCGACCATGTCTTCGAGCAGCACGTCCAGGATGTGTATCGACCGATTCTGGAGCGGTTGTCCGAGCGGGGCTTTCTTCCCCTGGTCCTGCATCTCTCCGGTCCCTTGCTGGAGTGGCTGGAGGAGCACGACACCTCCTATCTGGACCTGCTCGGCCGTCTGGTCACGGATCGAAAGGTCGAGCTGCTCCTGGCCGGGTTCTACGAGCCGGTACTCGCTTCGCTGCCGCGTGCCGACCGGCTGGAGCAAATCCAGTGGATGCGGGACGCGGTCCGCCGCCGGTTCGGGGTCGATGCCCGCGGGCTCTGGCTCACCGAACGGGTTTGGGAACCGGAGCTCGCGGCCGACCTATCCGATGCCGGTGTTCGCTACGCGCTGGTGGATGATCGCCATTTCCTCGTGTCAGGCTTCAGCAGCGATCAGCTCCATAGCCCGTTCTGGACCGAGAGCGATGGCAAGCGGGTCGCCCTCTTTCCCATCGACGAACGCCTGAGGTACCTCATTCCCTTCCGGCCACCGGAGGAGACAGCCGCGTACCTCCGGGAGCTCCGGGGCGCTGGTCATCGGCTGGCTGTGCTGGCCGATGACGGGGAGAAATTCGGCGGTTGGCCGGGGACGAAGGAGTGGGTCTACGAGCGAGGGTGGCTGGATCAATTCACCAGCACGATCGGAGGTCTGGTAGAAGCTGGTGAGGTTGAGCTGAGCACCCTGAGCGATGCGCTCGACAACGTGCCCAGCGGAGGCATTGTCTATCTGCCAACGGCATCATATCGGGAGATGGAAGGGTGGTCGCTTCCTCCCGATGCAGCGCTGCGACTGATTCAGCTGGAGCGGGATCTGGGCGAAGACCGGCTGGCCGGTCCCGACGGAGCCCTGGTACGCGGTGCACACTGG
>DATFFX010000112.1:0-2294 GCA_035249825.1 Gemmatimonadales bacterium
GAGAAGGCCCTCCATCTCGAGTTGAAGCTCGTCGCCGACGCGGGACTCATCGGGTTCCCGAACGCCGGCAAGTCCACGCTCATCTCGCGGATCTCGGCGGCGCGTCCAAAGATCGCCGACTATCCCTTCACTACTCTGGAGCCGAATCTCGGGGTGGTGAGCCTCTCCGGCCACCGCTCCTTTGTCGTCGCGGATATTCCCGGAATCATCGAAGGGGCTCACGAGGGTAAAGGGCTTGGCTTGCGCTTCCTGCAACACGTCGAGCGTACCCGTCTCCTGGCGTTCCTCGTGCCGCTGGACAGCAACAACCCGCAGGATCCTTACGACCGACTCCGCAATGAGGTTCGCCAGTACAGTGCTGACCTGGCAGCGAAGCAGCATGTGGTCATCCTCACCAAGCGAGATCTCCTGCCCACCGATCACCCGCTTCCCTCACTGGCAGCTCCTGATGCCGTCGGTGTGCGCGCGGTCTCCAGCGTAGCAGGTGTCGGGGTGGATGAGCTCAAGGAGTACCTCTGGGGTCTTGTCGAAGGGGCCAAGGCGGCGGAGGTAGCCGGCTCCGACGACACCGCGCAGTGGGAGGATGAAGCAGGTGGATGAAGAGCGGCTCGCCTACATAGCGCTGACCCAGGTTCCGGGAATTGGTCCTGCCCGACTCCACATCCTGCTCTCGACATTCGGATCCGCTCTCGGCGCCCATTCGGCGCCGTTTGCGTTATTAAGGTCACTCCCGGGGTTTTCTGGCGCCGCCGCCACGGCGCTCAAGGCTGTTCCGCTGGAGGCCGGACGACAAACCGCCGAAGCGGCGGCCAGTCTAGGGGCAGATGTGCTGATCCCGACCGATCCGGGATATCCGCCGCTGCTCCGTAACATTCCCGATCCTCCTCCAATCCTCTTTACCCTTGGCAATGCCGGGTTGATGCTTCGACCGGCAGCGGCCATCGTCGGCAGCCGCGATCACTCGGCGTACGGTGCCAAGGTATGCCGCACTCTCTCGGGGGCCGTTGCGGAGGCTGGAGTAGTCGTCGTATCCGGCATGGCTCGCGGGCTGGATGCTGTGGCTCATACCTCGGCGCTCGATGCCCGCGGCAGCACCATCGGTGTGCTCGGCAACGGGCTCGGTGTCATCTATCCGGCGGCGAACCGATCGCTCTACGACCGGGTAGCACGAGACGGGCTGCTGGTCACCGAGTTTCCACCGGGAGAACGCCCCAACGTCGGCAGCTTTCCCCGCCGGAACAGATTGATCAGCGGTCTCGCGCGGGTGACGGTCGTGATCGAGGCGGCAGTCGGGTCTGGTGCCTTGATCACCGCCGGCGCAGCCCTCGATCAGGGCAGGGAAGTCATGGCAGTTCCCGGCAACATCACGAGCCTGGTCTCGAGCGGTACTAATCGTCTGATTCGTGATGGTGCCGCCCCGGTCCTCGAGACAGCCGACCTCCTCCAGCACTTTCCCGAGCTCGCAGCAGCCACTCATCGGTCTGTTGGTCAGCCGGTGAGTCGCGCCCTCCCCGAAGCGCTATCGGCGGACGAACGCGAGTTGGCAGGGCTGTTCGGGCGGGACGGAGTTCACCCGGACGACCTGGCAACCAGGCTCCGGCGTCCAATCGGCGAAGTGCTGGGACTGATCTCCGGGTTGGAAATCGCCGGGGTGATCGAGCAATGCCCCGGGAGGCTGTTCCGCAAGTCGTCGCGATTATCGTGAGTTGCTGACCGCCCCTTGAGCACTCATGAGTCATCCCGAGCGGAGCGAGGGATCGCTCAACCGTCTCATTCCACTTCCACGTTCGTATTGACCGAATACTGGTTTGTGGACGTCGCTCGAGACGATTCCTCGCTACGCTCGGAATGACATCTGACCGCACGGCTCTCTAGATTTCCGGTGTGCACCTCTATTTCCATGTCCCCTTCTGCGCCCGGCGGTGCAGCTACTGCGACTTCGCCATCGCGGTACGGCGTCAGGTGCCCAACGAGGCGTATGTCCAGGCCGTGCTCCGCGAGTGGAGCATGTGGCAGGGAGACCCGGTGTGGGATCTGTCGGCCGAGGTGCAGACGATCTATTTCGGCGGAGGCACGCCTTCCAGTCTGGAACCCCGGGTAATAGGGGTGCTGCTGGAGCAAATCACACAAGACCGGCCGGTGGCAGGCGACGCAGAAATCACGCTGGAGGCCAATCCGGAAAACATATCGGCGGAAGCTGCGGACACGTGGCGAGCGGCAGGCGTGACCCGGATCTCCCTGGGGGTGCAGTCGTTCAATGCCTCCGTGCTCACCTGGATGCACCGAACCCACAC
>DATFFX010000113.1:0-3103 GCA_035249825.1 Gemmatimonadales bacterium
TGGGGCCGGGCAACAACGACCAGGAGCTCTTCGGGAACTGGAAGCTGAACCAGGTCCACCGGGTCCAACGATCGGACAAGGACGATGCCGCCGAGCAGCGCGGGGGCAATGTTGTCGGCATGGCGACCTGAAATCCGCTCCTCTGCCTCCAGGGCGGAGCTCAGCAGCCCCTCACGGTCGAGAGCGCTGCCCAGGAGCGCATTCACCGCCACGGCAGCGGCGACGGCGGAAGCCGCACTGCCGCCCTGGCCACCCGACAACGGCAGTGCCTTCGTGACCCTGAGGGCGAGTCCATACCTGCTCGAGCGCTGCTCGCCCGCACGATCGAGTACTGCGCGCGCCGCAAGCCCGGCCGTGTGGCGTGCCGGGTCCTCAGGCAGGTCGGGATGTCCCGGATCCAGAATCTGGATTCCCGGCAAGTCGCTCCACTCGGCTTGAACTCTGTCGCCCGGCCCATCCAATGCCAGACCCAGAATGTCCAGGCCGGGGCCGATATTCCCCACCCCACCCGGAGCAAAGGCAGTAACTGCCTGGCGGTGTATCATGCCCCCGCGAGTCGGAGAATGTCGTTCAGAACCCCCGCCGCCGTGACCTCGGCGCCGGCTCCGGGTCCGGTTATCACCAGCGGATTGGCTTTGTAGCGCTCGGTGACGAAGACCAGTTGATTATCCGATCCCTTGATCGCGGCAAGGGGACTCGAGGTCGGCACGGCCTGCACCCCAACGGCGATCGTGCTGGGGGTGACCGACGCCACATAGCGGAGCACCGATCCTGCCCCTGCCGCTGCCTCCACTCTCCGCTTCCACGGCGTATCCAGCTCTTGGAGCCGGAGCAGAAATTCCTCCAGTGGGAGCGCCCGGGCCCACCTGGGTACCAGCGATTCTACTGCGCTCTGCCGCAGCTCGCCGTGATAGCCGAGCAGACGGGCGAGAATGAGTGCCTTCCGGGCCACGTCCATGCCGGAAAGATCGTCCCGCGGGTCGGGCTCGGTGTAGCCCTTCGCCATGGCACTTCTCACTGCACGGGAAAAGGGCGCGCCTTCCGAGACCTCGCTCAACACGTAGCCAAGGGTTCCGGAGAGCAGTCCCTCGATGCGAATCACCCGGTCGCCCGACTCGACCAGCTTGTGGTAGGTGTCGATGATTGGAAGTCCGGCGCCGACGGTCGCCTCGTGGAGAATGCGTCTCCCTCGTGCCCGTGCGGTTTGCCACAGCGCATCGCTGACCGTCCGCCGGTCGGCCAACGGACGTTTGTTGGCCAGGACTAGATCCATCCCATGGGTGAGCGCCTGTTCCAATGCTCCGGCGGTATCGTCCGCCGTGAGATCCACCAGCACTGGTCTTGTCAGGGCATATCCTGCGATATGCGATACGGCCGCTGCCGCATCTGCGGCCTGCCCCCTCGGCAGATCAGCGAGTCGCCGCCCCTTCCGCTTTTCCGAAGCGAGCTTGGCAAGACGTCTCGCGCTGATGCCCTCAGGGTCGAACACGAACCCGGAGCTGTCGATGACGGCGGCAACACGAAGCGCGAGGGCAGGGCGGTCCACCCGGGTGAGCAGAGATGACAGCGCGCGACCGATCTGGCCGAAGCCGAGCAGCAGGATCTCCATTCGCTCCGGGCGCACGACCGAGCCGCCGGCGATGCGGGAGAGCTGAAAGGCGGAGTGTATTCTGCGCTGCGCCTCTGCCGCCTCGGCTGCCGCGACGACAACCGAGATGTTCAACTCGGAGGAGCCTTGCGCAATGGCGATGACGTTCAAGCCGCCAGCTGCCAGGGCGCTAAAGACACCAGCAGCCACGCCCGGAGTGCCGTGCATCCCAAGACCCACGACAGCAATGGTGGCCGTTCCGAGGCTGACCTCCACACCATCGATCTCTCGGCGGGCGATCTCCTCCTGGAATTCCGAGATCAGGCTGTCCTGAGCGTCCGAGGCAAACGACTCTGGAACGCTGAAGCAGATGGAGTGCTCGGAGGAGGCCTGAGAGATGAGCGATACCGAGATCCGGCGGCGGTGGAGCGCGGCAAAGGTGCGAGCAGCGATACCGGGCACGCCGAGCATGCCATTGCCGGTAACGGTAACGAGTGCCTGTCCACTGGCAGCAGTCAACGCCTTCACCGGGAACCGTCCTGGGGCCACGTGCTCCGAGACCTCTGTTCCCGATGATGCCGGATCCTCGAAGGGACGCACGAAGATCGGGATTCTGCGGCCGGCAAGTGGGATCAAAGCCCGTGGGTGAAGCACTTTGGCGCCATAGTAGGCCAGCTCCGCCGCCTCCCGGGCGTGCAGCCGCGGTATCACGCGCGCGTCTGGAACCACTCGCGGATCTGCGGTGAGCAGTCCAGGCACGTCTTTCCAGAGAGACACCCGGCGGGCACCCAATGCTCGCGCGATGAGCGTCGCGGTCAGGTCGGAACCGCCGCGACCCAATGTCGTGATCTCGCCGGCCGACGTGGCGCCAATGAACCCAGGCACCACTGGGATCACATCACGGGCTATAATCTGAGACAGGGCCCGATGCGCTGCGCGATCGGTGCGCGCGAAATCCGGTGAGGCGTGGCCGAACGCTTCATCGGTGTGAACCACCTCGACCGCGTCCACGTACTGTGCCGCGGTGCCGGATGCCTCGAGAGCGGCAGCCAAAAGCCGGGCGCTGAGCCGCTCACCGCGCGAGATGATGTAGTCGTTGGTGCGCGGCGTAAGCTCGCGGAGACGCCTGAGTCCTGCCGCCAGCGCTTCGAGCTCCTGGAACACCTCCGCGATGTAAGCCAGCAGCCCGGCCCGGGTTCGCCCGCTCGGAAGCAGGGCCCGAGCCGCCTCCACATGCCGGGTGCGCAGCTGGCCGACCAGAGCGGCTAGCGCGCGTTCGTCACCGCTCCCTGCCTGCTGAGCCACCGCCAGGAGCGCATCAGTCACCCCGGCCATGGCGGAGACAACTACCACAGTGGGCTCCCGGCGGTGACTCTGAATGATTTCGACGGCACGGCGGACGGCGGAGGAGTCGGCCAGCGAGGCGCCGCCGAATTTGTGCACGTGCGGTGCGCGGCGATGTCGTGGCGGCATGAGAGAAGGGTCTAGGGTCCAGAGGTCAGGGTCAAGGGAGCC
>DATFFX010000114.1:0-9271 GCA_035249825.1 Gemmatimonadales bacterium
TGGTATCGAGGAGGTGTGCTGTAATGTCCTTCACGGACCAGAGTGCGCACGCCGTTGGCCGGTTCCAGTCCTCCCTATGAAGGCCGCGGAGCAGTGCCATCAACTCGGCGTGCAGGCCGGGGAACTTGTCGGTGAGAAAAACCGGTTCTGCAGGCCTGAGCCCGGAGTGATCACCCGAGAGCATCATCGTTGACCCACCTTTGGCCCGGAATCATATTTCGCCACTATACTCCGGGTAAGTCACTCGGAATTCCATTGCTCCGACCCTGAGGAGTCAATCATGGCATTTACCCTTCCCCCTTTGCCGTACGACTACAAGGCTCTCGAGCCGCATATCGACGAGCAGACCATGCGGCTGCATCATGACAAGCATCACGCCGCGTATGTGAACAACCTCAACGCTGCTCTCGAGCCGCACCAGGATCTCCAGAGAATGTCGATTGGTGAGCTCCTCGCCAGTCTCGATAAAGTGCCCGAGGCGGTACGAACGAAGGTGCGTAACAACGGCGGCGGACACGCCAATCATACAATCTTCTGGGAGATGATGGCCCCCGGTGGCGCCAGGGAGCCAGGCGGCGAGCTCGCTGACGCGATCACCAAGGCATTCGGATCCTTCGCGACGTTCAAGGAACAGTTTGCCAAAGCCTGCGCCGATCGTTTCGGCAGTGGCTGGGCGTGGCTCGTGGCGGATCGCAGCGGTAAACTCGTCATCCAGAGCACACCCAATCAGGACACGCCGATTATGGAGGGCAGAACACCCATCCTCGGGTGCGACGTCTGGGAGCATGCGTACTATCTGAAGTATCAGAATCGCCGACCGGACTATGTGACGGCGTGGTGGAACGTGGTCAACTGGACCGATATCGCTCAGCGCTTCGAGAAGGCTGGAAATCGCGAAATGGCTCAGAGGTGAGTTCTCCGGCAGCTTCGCTCCCGGCGGTGGGCTCAGCGGCTCCCGATTTTACCCTCCCGTCCACCGCCGGAACGGACGTCACTCTGTCAGATCTTCGGGGAAAGAACGTTCTTCTGGCCTTCTTTCCCCTCGCGTTTACCAGGGTTTGCACCCAGGAGATGTGCTCGCTCACGGAAGATTACGGCCGGTTCCGCGACGCCAATACCGAGGTTCTGCCGATCAGCGTGGATTCGGTGCCCACGTTGCGAGAGTTCAAGGCGAAGGAGCGTTTGACCGTGGAGCTGCTCAGCGACTTCACGCGTGAGGTAAGCCGTCGGTACGGGACATTGCTAGAGGACAAATTCTTTTCTAATCGCGCCTACATTCTGATCGACCCCGAAGGGATGGTGCGCTGGGCCTATGCGGAGGAAACGCCCAGCACACGGCGCCAGAACGAGGAGCTCCTTAGCCAGATATTGGAGACGCACCAACGCTCCGCTTGAGCTGGCTGCGTCCAGCGGTACTCTGCCTCGGCATCCTGGCAGCTCCCGGCTGCCGGATCGAGGATCGTACTCCCACTGGAACTCGAAGGGATGAGGACACGATTCACCAGCTGCTGGGCCAGTACGCTCGCCGTTTGTCTCAGCGGGACTGGGCTGGTGTGAGATCGCTGTTCTGGGATGACGGCAGCTACTCCGGTCCCATTGGGCCCGGAGCACCGTCCGATCGGAACCAGGCCATATCCATAGATGCCGCGCTTCGGGTGCTGGAGCGCTGGTTACGCGGGGTCGAGCGCGAAAATTTCGATGTCCGGGTGTTGCGAACGGACTTTCGCCAGCAGGGTGATCTCGCGGCCGCATGGATCGTCACTCGGCGGCGCACTCCTTCGGGATCGACGGCGATCGAACGTGACTGGTTCGAGCATGTTGTGCTTCGTCAGATCGATGGGGAGTGGCGCATCCTCAGTGTGGCGGTCGTATCCGTTCCTCGCGGGGGGGCGCGCTGAGCGGAACGCCGGGACTCGCCCTGGTAGGCTCCATCGCCAAGCTGCTGAACGGAGAGCTCGCGGTCGAGCAGGCTCTTGCGTCGGTCGCGGATCTGCTGCGCCGCGAGTTGCCGGCAACCGGTGTCAGCGTCTGGTTCCGCGACGAGACGACCGGCTCCTTCCGTGCCGTCGAGGCGCCACCCAGGGATGGCGGTTCCCTATCCAGAGAATCGTTGCACTCCATCCCCAGGAAAGAAGGCGCCCTCCGCTTCCCCTTGCGGCACGATGAGGCTGACATCGGCCTGCTGGAGGTGCGAGCTCAGCCCGACGCGGACCGCTGCGAGGTCCTTACCATTATCACCGATCTCCTGGCGCCCTTCCTCGCCTCAGTTGCTCTCTCCGCCGATCTCGCGATCGAGGTAGCCGCCCAATCTCGCGAAATCGATGCCCAGCGCCGCTTCACCGGCCTCATCATCGATAGCCTGCCTGTCGGCCTCTACGTGGTAGACCGGGATTACCGGATTCAGATATGGAACCGGCAGCGCGAGATCGGCGCACCGGGCCTCCGGCGCGACGAGGTGGTTGGCCGCCCGGTTTTCGAGGTGCTCACTCGTCAGCCCGCCCGGGAGCTGCGCGCCGAATTCGATCGGGTTTTCCAGACCGGCGAGGTGTTACAGGCCGAGCTTGCCGTGACGCTCGGGGGCGAGCCACGGTCGTTTCGTCTGACCAAGATTCCCATGCGGCTGGACGGTGACGAGATCACCCATGTTATCACCATCGGCGAGGACGTCACTGACTCACGCCGGATTCAGAGTCAGGTCATGCAGAGCGAAAAACTCGCGGCCATCGGACAGCTCGCGGCCGGGGTCATGCACGAAATCAACAATCCGCTCGCCACGATCAGCGCCTGCGTCGCGGCTATCACCGGCCGGTTGGACGAAGCCTCCGGGGCGGAGCGCGCGTCGGTGGAGGAGTACCTGGAGCTGATCGACAAGGAAGTCGACCGCTGCACCAGAATCGTCGATGGACTCCTGGATTTCAGCCGGCCCAAAGGGAAGGCCAAGGGCCGCGTGGTGCTGAACGCCCTGGTTGATGAGACCCTGTTCCTGATGAAACACCATCAGCGATTCAAGCGATTGACGGTGGCACGTGAGCTCGACACTGCACTTCCCGCAACCCGGGGCAATGCCGAACAGCTGACCCAGGTGCTGATGGCCTTGATGCTGAACGCGGTCGATGCGATGGATGATCGTGGGAAACTCACGGTGCGAACCGCGACCAGTCCGGCACGAGCGAACGAGGTCCTCATAGAGATCGAAGACAACGGCATCGGAATCCCGCACGGTGATCAATCCAAGATCTTCGAGCCGTTCTACACCACCAAGCCGCCGGGCCGCGGAACCGGTCTCGGGCTCTCCATCTGCTACGGCATTGTCGAGGATCACCAGGGCCGTATCGAGGTCGAAAGCCAGCCCGGCCGGGGAACCACCTTCCGAGTCTACCTCCCGGTTCATTCATGAAAATTCTGGTAGTCGAGGATGACCGGACCGTCGGCCAGTACGTCAAGCGCGGACTCGATGAGCAGCGCTACCACGCCGATCTGGTGGGTGACGGCATGGAGGGGTTGCGCCTCGCATCGGCCGGAAGGTATGACCTCATCGTGCTCGATCTCAGGCTGCCGGAAATGAACGGGCTGGAGGTGCTGCGAACGTTGCGCGACCGCGGTAACACGACGCCGATACTGGTGCTGACGGCGCAGGATGCAGTCGACACCAAGGTGCAGGCGCTCCGATCCGGGGCGGACGACTACGTCACCAAACCATTCGCCTTTGAGGAACTGCTGGCCCGGGTGGAGGCACTGGGGCGCCGTCCGAAGGAAATTCAGGCACAACTGCTGCGCGTCGGTGACCTCGAGCTCAACATGGCCACGCGTGAGGTCACCCGGGCCGGCGAGCGGATCGATCTCACCCCGAAGGAGTACACTGTGCTGGAGTACCTGATGCGGCACGCCGGCCGTGTGATGTCGCGTACGCTGATCACCGAGTATGCCTGGGATTACCACTTCGATCCGGGAACCAACATCGTCGATGTCGTCATCAATCGTTTGCGCAAGAAGGTCGATTCCGGGCATGCGCAAAAGCTGGTGCATACCGTCAGAGGCGTTGGGTACGTCGTGAAGGCCTGAGATGACGACGATCCGCCGGCGGCTCACCCTCTGGTATACGGTGGCGCTCGCGGTGACCGTGCTGGCGTTTGGCACGGCGTTGTATCTGGAGCGGCGGCAATCCGTCATCAGGGAGCTGGACCAACGCATCATTCTCGAGGCCGATCTCGCCCACCGATGGCTCGCCGAGTCGTACAAGATCCTCGGGCGCATCGTCACCAGCAGCGGTTCGAGCTCGGCGCTCGATCCCGGCATCAGTGCCTACCTCGAATCGGTTCGAGACTACCTCGTCGTTGCCGATACCGCGGGCCAGGTTTTGGCGCTATCCGAGGTCACCCGCACAATACCGGCCGGTGCCCTCGAGCAGCTCGCAAGGCCCTTGGGCATGTCCGGTCTGACTCGGCATATAGGCACCCTCTCGCTTGGCCCACCAACCGGGCCGGTGCGCTACCTTGCCATTCCGGTTCAGGATGCAGGTCCGAGCATCCGCGGCCTGCTCGTGGCTACCCGGACCGCTCAGGCCGCGTTCGGACCGGGCGATCTTCTGCGATCCATGCTGCTCATTGCGCCTATCATCCTCGTTGGTGCCGGGCTGGTGGGATATTGGCTGGCGGGAACGAGCCTTCGCCCGGTGCAGACGATCATGGACGAAGTCGAGGCGATCTCGGATGGGACGAGCCTGCACCGGCGATTGGCGGTCCCGCTCTCCGGCGATGAGATGGCCCGCCTGGCGCTCACCGTCAACGGCATGCTTGCCCGGCTGGAACAGAGCTTCGGCAGCTTGCACCGGTTCACCGCCGATGCCAGCCACGAGCTCAAAACACCGCTGATGGTGCTGCGGGCCGGTGTAGAGCGAGCGCTGGTTCATCCCGGCACGCCTCCGGAGATACTCCAGTCACTTGACGAGACGCTGGCTCAGATCAACCAGATGACCGAGATGGTCGAGAGCCTCCTTACCCTCGCGCGGGCCGATGAAGGTCGCGCTCCACTGGCTTTGGAAGAATGCGATCTGCGCGAGCTGGTGGCTGATGTGGCAGAGACCGCCGGCATCCTCGGCGAGAGCGTTGGCGTGACCGAAGTACATACACTACCGGACACACCGGTACGTCTGCCGGTCGATCGTGGTCGGATCAGGCAGATGCTGCTCAATATGGTGACCAACGCGATCAAGTACACGCCCCAAGGGGGAACCGTCGCACTCACGCTGTCCGAAGATGATGACGCAGTCATTCTTTCGGTACGGGACACGGGTATCGGGATCGCTCCTGGGGATCTGCCCCACATCTTCGAACGATTCTGGCGTGCAGACCCGGCCCGCTCGCGCACCGGAGACCGGCCCGGAGTAGGTCTCGGGCTGGCGATCACCAAGTGGATTGCGGAGGCGCACGGCGGCTCCATCACGGTGCAGAGCCGGCCCGGGCGTGGATCGATCTTCACTGTTCGTCTGCCTAAAGCGCCGCTGCCCGCAGGGTAAAATTCCTCACCTCGATATCATCGTTCTGTCATCACCGCTCCACGACCGCTTCAACTTCGGGTGGTAGTTAGGAAAGAGCCTCCGACGGGAGTGGCCTCATTGTTCGATGCCCTGGTATCACCCGGTCCTGCAGTGCGGTGGAATGGGGCCGCCCTAGTCGCGCTGCTTTCGCACATCGCCGTCGTCGTCCTTGCCCTGGCAGGCAGCTCACCTCGACCCATCGAGCTGCGTTCGGTACACCGGGACACGATTCGCCTCGAGATGACCAGCGTGACACCAGTACCCCCCGAACCCAAATCCCCTCGGGCGAGATCAGATGATTTCTTGCCGAGTCCCCCGTCGATCCCCGACCTACCCCTGAAGGCGATGAAGCTGCCGCAACTCGGCTTCATCGACCATGGCCTCAGGGATACGAGCGGACTCTCTGTGTTACGTCCGGTCGGCCGGTCCCAGCCTTCGACTGATTCTTCGCGGCTGGTGTTCAAGACGACCGATGTCGACGAGGTTCCCGAGCTGCTGGACGAGCTGCGGCCGCGCTACCCGGAAGGGTTGCGACGCGCCGGCGTGAGTGGCCTGGTTCACCTCGAGTATGTGGTGGATAGCGAGGGACGCATGGATACCCGATCTGTGCGCGTGGTGGCCAGCACCCATCCTGGCTTCTTGCTGGCGGCATTGCAGGCGCTACGCAGCGCTCATTTCAAGCCGGCACGCAGAGGCGGCCGGCGGATACCGGTGCTGGTTCAGCAGACCATCCGATTTCATTACCGCTGAGGGACTCCAACGCTTCACCTTGCCAGATGGCATCCCCGGCGTAACATAGAGCGGCCTGTGAGTCAGGTCACGGGAAAGTTCGGTAGCCTGCCATAGGGTTGTGCCGGCCTGTGAGATTTCCGACCGCTAATGCGGTTGTAATCGAACTGACATCTCCAGGCAAAGAGGATGTTCAGCGCCGGCCTTACTTTCCGGGCACGATCAACCCTCCCTCGGAGGCAGTAGCGTGTTCGAGAACCTGATCGAGTCCAATCAGAAGAAGCAGCGCACCATGGGGCAGACGGTGCTGTCCATTGTCCTGCACGTGCTCCTCGTGATAGGTGCGGTAAAAGCCACCCAGGGCGTGGCCGAGACCATCGCCAATCGTCCGGTCGACACCACGATGGTGTTTCTGAAGCCACCCGAGCCGCCCAAGCCACCTCCGGAACAGCCACCACCAGACGTGGTGGTAGCCGCCAATCCACCGCCGAAGGGATTCCAGACGGTCGTTGCACCGACGGACATTCCCAAGGACATTCCGCCGGTCGATCTGGATCAGAAGCCGTTCGATCCCCGGGACTTTACCGGCAAGGGGGTCGAGGGAGGGATTGGCACCGGAATCGAAGGGGGCACCGGGCCGGTCACCGGCGAGGTCTTCCTCGAGGCCCAGCTGGATGATCCGGTACAGGTCATCTCTCAGCCGCAGCCCCGATATCCGCCCGTTCTGGCGAGTGCGGGAATCACGGGTCGGGTGGAGATGCAGTTCATCGTCGATACGACGGGACACGTGGAAGGCGCCTCATTCAAGGTGCTCAAGACCAGCCACCCGGCGTTCGCAGAGCCCGCGCGTGAAGCGATTCTCAAGAGCGTCTTCAAGCCTGCCAGGTTCAAGGGCAGGCCGGTCCGTCAGCTGGTGCAGCAAGCCGTCGCATTCAAGCAGCAGTAGCTTCGTTCCCCCAGGAGGCATTACAACATGAGCGTAGATCTTCTTCACCTCTGGGGCCAGATGGGGTACTTCGCCAAGGGCATCGTGGTAATCCTGGCGATCATGTCCATCTGGTCACTGACGATCATGATCCAGAAGTTCATTCAGTTTCAGCGGGCCCAGAAGGAGACGCGGAAGTTCGCGCCGCAGTTCTCGCGCGCTATCCAGGAGGAGAATCTCGATCAGGCGATAGGGCTGGCCGAGAAGAACAAGAAGAGCCACGTGGCCCGGGTGGTCGGCGAGGCATTGGCCGAGGTGAAGCCCCTGCTGCGCGATCGCGCGACAATCACCGCGGCCGACATCAACTCGGCGGAGCGTGCAGTCGAGCGTCAGATGCTGATCACTCTGGCCGATTTCAAGCGCGGCATCGGTATTCTCGCAACGGTCGGCTCGACGGCGCCTTTCGTCGGACTTCTCGGAACCACGATGGGCATCGTCAACGCCTTCACCGGCATGGCCAATCAGGGTGCGTCAGGTGGTTTGGCGGGCATCTCAGCCGGTATCGCAGAGGCGCTGATCACCACTGCATTCGGTCTCCTCGTCGCTATCCCCGCGGTGTGGGCGTACAACTACTTCACCACAAAGATCGAGAACCTCACTGTCGAGATGACGTACACGTCGAAGGAGCTGATCGACTACCTGATCAAGAGCGTCGGCAGCGAGTTCGGGCGTTCGATCTTCACCAAGGAGTTCCAGGCCCAGAAGGCCGTCACCGGCACCGGACACGTTCATGGCTGAGCAGTGTTCCGCTCCGGTAACCCGGGCCAGGAGGTAGGTCATGGCAGGAACAGTCGGTGGAGCGGGGCAGACGTCCGTAAAGTCGGAGCCCAATGTGGTACCGATGATCGACATCATGCTGGTACTGTTGATCATCTTCATGATCGTTACACCGCTGATCGCGGCGGGATTCAAGGCCACGCTCCCGAAAGGGAAGAACCTCGATCCGCGGCCGGAAGGCGAAAACGAAGTCATCCTCGGGATCGATGAGGCCGGCCGGTACTTCCTCAACCAGCGTCCCATCGATGGTGCAGCCCTGGAGGATCAGCTCCGGGGGATTTTCGCGGCGCGCACCGAAGACAAGATCCTGTACTTCAAGGCTGACAACAAGCTCAAGTACGGCAAGGTACAGGAGGCAGTCGAAACTGCGCGGCGTGCGGGTGTACGGGTGATGGCGGCGATTACCGAGCCGAAGAGTGCCGGGCTGTTCGCCACCGAAGAGAAAAAGGAGGACTGACATGGCCGGTGGAGCTGGAACCGCCCGCGGCGAGCTCTCGAACGAGCCTAATGTCGTTCCGATGATCGACATTCTGCTGGTGTTGCTCATCATTTTCATGATCACACAGCCACTCTCACGGATGGCGCTGGACGTGCAGGTGCCGCCGCCAGAAACCCCGACGGTCAACAAGAACCCGCCAAGTCAGATCGTGCTCGAACTGGGGGATGACGGCGGGTATGCGATCAATGGGCAGCCAGTACCGAAGGACCAGCTGGACACACAGATTCACGCCATCTACGACGCCAGACCGGCCAAGCTTCTCTTTATCAAGGCTGGCCAGAACCGCATCTATCAGGATGTGATCGACGCGATGGATGTGGCGCGGGGAGCTGGGGTGCAGATCATCGGATTTACGCCGAAAGAAGCAGACAAGAAGGCGGCTGGTTCGTAGTATCACCCATGTGGTGGCTTGTACCCGCGCGGGGACCTGACCGGTCCCCGCGCGTGCGTATACGGGCAGGTACGGCGTCTCTCGGGAAGTGACGGTGTCTCTCAGGCGGATTGTCTATCTTTCGCACTGGCTTATCACTCATGCCCGAGGCGTGTACGCGGCTACCAGTCACTCCTAACCTCCGGATTCCCCGCACCCCACCCCGCTACAGTGGTCTGGCGGTGTCGCTAGTGCTGCATGGCCTGCTTGTCGCTCTTCTGGCGATGCAGGGGGAGCGCCTCTTGAGCCGGAGCGGATCCCCAGGAGATGCAGCGAGCTCCGGGGATCGCGTGGCGAGCGGTGGCGGGGGAGGCC
>DATFFX010000115.1:0-9327 GCA_035249825.1 Gemmatimonadales bacterium
CTCTTTCAGCAACAACTGAGCATGCCTGCTTGGTGGTCCAGTCTCAGTGAGATACCGGCAGTTCCACGGAGTCCAGGTACTACTCAGGTAGGAACCCGCAATCCAGCCCGCGGCGAACCGTCGGGTCGATCTCTAACTCCGGCCCTCGTACCATCAAGATCTAGCTGGCCACGGCAATTCAGGCCATCTTAGTGCATCTTTTCCTACAGCCGGAGACAGCCCACGCCCGAACTCCTCAGCCGCCTTCAGAGCGCGCTCGCGGATCGGTATAGGATCGAGCGCGAGATCGGGGCCGGAGGAATGGCCACGGTCTACCTCGCGCACGACCTCCGCCATGACCGCAGGGTCGCCCTCAAGCTCATGCGGCCCGAGCTGTCCGCCATCATCGGGGCAGAACGGTTCCTCGCCGAGATCAAGCTCACCGCCAACCTCCAGCATCCGCATATCCTGCCGTTGTTCGATTCCGGCGAGGCGGACGGTTGCCTCTTCTACGTCATGCCCTTTGTGGAGGGGGAGTCACTGCGCGACCGCCTGCGTCGGGAGAAGCAGCTCCCCGTGCCCGATGCGGTCCGCATCGCCTCGGAGGTGGCTTCGGCGCTCGACTATGCGCATCGGCATAAGGTCGTTCACCGGGATATCAAACCCGAGAACATCCTCCTGCACGACGGCCGGGCGCTGGTGGCCGACTTCGGAATCGCGCTAGCGGCCAGCAAGGCCGGCGACACCCGGATGACCGAGACCGGCATGAGCCTCGGCACGCCGTTCTACATGAGCCCTGAGCAGGCGATGGGCGAGCGTGAGATCACCGCACGATCCGATGTCTACGCCCTCGGGGCCGTGCTCTACGAGATGCTCACCGGAGACCCGCCCTTCACCGGGAGCACGGCGCAGGCGATCGTGGCGAGAGTGGTGACTGAGACCCCCCGACCCCTGATTCCCCAGCGCCACACCATCCCGCCGCAGACCGAGGCCGCGGTGCTGACGGCGCTGGAAAAGCTTCCGGCCGATCGCTTTGCTACGGCCGCGGAGTTCGCGTCTGCGTTGAGTGGTGGGGCGGTGACGGTGCCTCGTCTCAGGACTGCGGGACCGGACCCTCTCAGCCGTCGCGCGAAGCCGACGAGGCTCCTCGCCGGCGTTGTCCTGTCAGTCCTGGCGCTGGCGCTCGTTGGCGTCGGCACCTACCTCCTCGGTCGCTCCGCGGCGCCGGCGGTACTGCCGGGCCGCTTGGGGATCACGCTGCCTGCCGAGCAGCAGCTCGCGCTGGTGGATCCCCTAGCCGCGGTCTCGCCCCGCGGCGATCTCCTCGCCTACACCGCCGAGGGTCGAGGCGGCGTATCGCAGGTGTACGTGCGGGCGCTCGATCAGCTCACGCCGGTGCCGCTGGCCGGCACCGAGAACGGTTGCTGCGCGGTGTTCTCTCCTGACGGCGGGTACCTCGCATTTCTGCAGCAGGGTCATCTGAAGCGCATTCCGAGCACGGGCGGAGCCGCCACCGCCATTCCGGGCGATCCCAGACTGACGGCGATGCGCTGGGCGGGAAACGACGAGTTCGTGGTGACGACCGAATCGGGCACACTGGCTCGGCTGAAGAACGACGGCACGGTGCAGCCCATCGCCCTGCCCGACTCGACCAAGGGAGAAGGAAGCCTCGATGTCATGCAGGTGCTCCCGGGCGGGCGCATTCTTGCCATCGGGACCACGGCTTATGCTCAGGGAAACCTTGTCGCGGTCGATCCTCGCAATGGAGGCCGGGTGCCTCTTCCCCTCGGCGTTATCGCCTGGGCCGCCTACAGCGATGGCCACCTCGTCTGGTGCCAGGCCGGCGGGGTTGTGTATGCCGCCACCTTCGACCCGCGGAAAGCCCGCATCACCGGTCCGGTGCAGTCCCTCGGCATCACCGTGCAGCAGACTCGGGGATCACGTCCCAAGATTGCGCAGGCGGGACGCACAGCGCTGGCGTATGTGCCGGCGCAACCGCTCACCCTGGTGACAGTGACTCGGGACGGACGGGTCACGCCGCTGCTCGACCAGCCACGCTCCTATCACAGTCCGCGGGTCTCGCCCGAGGGCCGCCGCGTGGCCCTGGACTTCGCGGCGGAGACGCGCGACGTGTGGGTGCTCGACCTGAGCGATCGCACGCTGTCTCGTGCCACCTTCCAGAACTCCGGCCACGATCCGACGTGGCTCCCGAACGGGAGGGAGCTGATCTATGCCGAAGTTCGTGGCGCACATACCGGCATCGTCCGCGCACCCGTGGACGGCAGTCGCCCTGCCGACTCGGTGTACTTCGAGGGGGCACAGATCACTGTGCACGCCGTGACGCCCGATGGCCGGACCGGCCTCGCCGTGGTGCTCCCGATCACCGGGCCGGGTGACATCGTCACGCTGCCGCTGAGCGGCGGAGGGAAGCCGAAGCCGCTCGCGGCGACGCGCTATGACGAGGGCTACCCTGCCCTGTCGCCCAACGGACGCTGGCTGGCGTACGTCTCCAACGAGGCGAATCGCTCGGATGTCTACCTCAGGGCGCTCGATGGCACAGCCGGCAAGCTGCTGGTGTCGCAGGACGGCGGCAGCGAGCCGCTCTGGTCTCGCGATGGACGCGAGCTGTTCTACCGGAGCCTCGGTCCGGGTGAGCCGCAGCTGATTGCGGCGCGGATCGAGACCACGCCCTTTCCCCGGGTGATTTCACGCACGCCGCTCTTTGCCGTCACGGATTTCGAGCCCGCGGTCCCGCACGCGAACTACGACGTGATGCCCGACGGGAAGGCCTTCGTCATGGTGCGGCAGGGTAGGCTGTCGCAGTTCGTGTACCTGCAGCACTGGACCGGGCTGCTACAGCAACGGGCTCCCGGGCGCTGAGATTGCGCGATCCATGGTGTTCCCTGCCGGCGAAGTGCCGAGGCGCCGATTGCACACCGAGCGGTGCGAGACCCGCCGGCTACATGCGCGGCTTAGGCCGCACCGGCGGGAGAGGCCCGACGTCACGGCTCCTTCGACGCAGTCATGGGCGGGTCGCGCTGTTCCATATCTCGCGGGCGAAGAGCCATCGTCCATCTGGCTCATGGTGCCAGACCTGGACGTAGCTGCCCCGGTCGACGACGGCCGGCCCACCCCCTACCGGTTCCAGCCCCCATTCGAACGTAGCAAACTCAGTCGCCCACTCCCAGCCAATGAGGACCTCGCGATTGGCGATCGTCAGGCTCGAAGTGCGCATGTCAGGAACTGTTCGTACCAAGTGCGGACCGCCACCTTACCCTTCAAGACGGGTTCATTCGGCGGCATCAGCATGACATCGTCTGCCAGCAGGACCATGAGTGAGTCCAAGGCATTGTTGCGCAGTGCTTGCCAGGAGTCTGTCCGCAGCACTGTCGACCCCGACCTGAAGGGCGGCGTGATCCAGCGTGGTGGGGCCTCGGGTTCCGGAACAGGCGACGACGCCTAGCACGATGAAGAGATAGGCGGACCTGACGACTTCAGGCATCGAGAACTCCCAGGAAAAGGGATAGCCAGTGACTCAGGGTGCGTCCTAACGGGCAAAGATGCACCACCACCCACCAGCCCGCCCTTCCTAGCGCTGCACGCCGCAACGAAAGGGTCGAAGCTGCTTGCGCTTCCTCATCGTGTTTTTACGAATGCGATTGACCGAAAATCCCTCCTGTAAGATCAGGAAGGCAGGTTGAGGACTGACACTAGAGAACTCTCTTTGCGAGAGCGCGCTAACTCGGCTCTACCGACGCATAGATTTTGGCTCACGAAGCACCCACGCCCGCCGGATGAGCCCGCCGCTCACCTGATAGATCCATGTAGCGTGGTGGCGCTGCTGCACACCGGAGTCGGTGAAATGCTCGTGATCCACCACGAACGCACCGTCGCTCAGGCGAGACTCCACCGTCACCCGAAAACCCGGTACATTGGTCTACAGTATGCGCTGGTAAAGCGCCTGCACGCTGTCGCGACCCATAGCCAGCGGGTCCCCATCCGGCAGCGAGGCAAACACGGCTTCGGGTGCTACCGTAGACATCATCTGAGCCAAGTCACGCGCATTCGCACCGTCCACGAACCGCTGCACGACGGCGACAGGCGTTGTATCGAGTGGGGCGGCTTGAGCGAGTAACGGGGAGACACTGACGAGTAGTCCAATGAATGTGAGCTCATGGGCTCGCATGCGGACCTCTTCGATAAGAAGATCAGGGCAGAAACCTCTGTATCCGACGGCCTGTGGTCACATCGCCGACATAAAGGCAAGGTATAGTTTTAGGGACAATCGGGAGTCGTACGGTGAGCTAACTACAATGGCCAGGGAGGGAATTGAACCCCCGACACGCGGATTTTCAGTCCGCTGCTCTACCAACTGAGCTACCTGGCCTCAGGGGCGGGAATATAGGAAGGTGAACCGGTTAGACCAAGTTAAATCTTCTGCAACTCCAGCTATGGCCCCTTCGCGGGGCCCAGGGTGACAGCGCGCCTAAGGGGACCCTCCCCCGCTCGAGGTGACACCGGCATTCTCCTCTGTCATATTTCCCTTCCATGCCGCCGCCCTCATTCCCGAATCTCACAGTCCTGTCCCATCCCCTCATACAACACAAGCTTTCACTTCTCCGCGACAAGGACACCAGTACGCGGGACTTCAAGCAGCTGGTCGGGGAAATCGCCACCCTCATGGCCTACGAAGTCACCAAGGATCTGCCCACTCAACCGGTAGAGATCGAGACCCCCCTGGAGCGTACCACCGGCTGTCAGGTCTCGGGAAAAAAGTTGACCCTGGTGCCGATTCTCCGCGCCGGCCTCGGCATGGTGGACGGCATCACCGGACTGATCCCGTCAGCCAGAGTGGGACACATCGGACTCTACCGGGACCACGACACCCTGCAGCCGATCGACTATTACTTCAAGATCCCCCACGATGAGATGGAGCGCGACTTCTTCGTTCTCGACCCGATGCTCGCCACCGGTGGCTCTGCGGTAGCGGCGGTCGGCGCCCTGAAGAAGGCCGGCGCCCGTCGCATCCGGTTCCTGTGCCTGGTTGCCGCGCCGGAAGGAGTTCACCGCATGCTCGAAAGCCATCCGGAGGTCCCGGTGTTCACCGCCGCACTCGATCGGCAGTTGAACGACGTTGGCTACATCCTCCCTGGCCTCGGCGATGCCGGCGACCGGCTGTTTGGAACCCGGTGAGGAGAAAGAGCGTGAACAGTGAGAGAAACGTGAACAGTGCACGGTCAACAGTGAACGGGCCCATCTTAACCGCACCCGTTTCTCGTTCACGATTCACCGTTGACGCTCTCGATCCGCTTCACCGTTCATCGTTTACCTTTCACCGCTCCTTCACCGTTCACCGTTCACCGTTCACCGCTCGCGCTGCCGGAAATCCGTGAGCTCCCCTCGACTGACCTTCTGGGGTGCCGCCGGACAGGTGACCGGCTCGATGCACCTGCTGGAAGCGGCCGGAGCCCGGATACTGCTCGATGCCGGCCTCTTCCAGGGCCGTCGAGCCGAGGCCCACACCCTCAATGCCCAGCTCCCCTTCGATGCGCGGCGCATCGACGGAGTCGTGCTCAGTCACGCGCACATCGACCACAGTGGAAGGCTTCCGCTCCTGGTGAAGGACGGCTTCCACGGCCCCGTCTACAGCACTCCGGCGACACGGGACCTGAGCGCGGTCATGCTGGCGGATTCGGGGCATATCCAGGAAAAGGACCACGAGTTTCTGCTTCGTCGCGGCAGGGCATCGCCCCAGAGCGAGCCGCTCTACTCGCTGCGCGACGCCATCGCCGTGCAGGACCTGGTGGTCGGTGTGCCGTACCGCCGGGTCTTCTACCTTCGCAAGCACCTGGCCCTGGAGTTCCACGATGCCGGCCACATCCTGGGCTCGGCGACGGTCGATCTGCGGATTACCGAAGGTGGCAGCCAGCGCCTCGTGTTTTCGGGTGACATCGGCCGCAGCGGCCTGCCCATCGTGCGCGACCCCGAGCCTCCGACCGGGCCGGTCGACAACCTGATCATCGAGGCGACCTATGCCGACCGGCAACATGAGTCCTTCGCCACCGCAGAGCACCGCCTGGCGGAGTGCGTCCGCCGCACCGCTGGACGGGGCGGCAAGCTTCTGATCCCCGCCTTTGCGGTTGGCCGGGTTCAGGAGCTGGTCTACAGCCTTCACCAGCTTTACCGCGCCGGCGAGATCCCCGAGATCCCGATCTTCGTCGACAGTCCGCTCGCGGTGGATATCACCACGGTGTTCCGGCTACACCCCGAGGTGTTCGACCGGCGTGAACGAATGATCGAGATTACCAACGAACTTTTCGATTTTCCGCTGCTGCGCTATGTCAGGGAGGTCTCCGAATCCAAGGCTGTGACCAGCCAGAACGGGCCGGCGGTCATCATCGCCGCATCAGGGATGGTCGAATCCGGCCGCATTCTCCATCATCTGGCGGCAGGCATCGGCGATCACCGGAACGTGGTCCTCTTCGTGGGTTTCCAGGCGGAGCACACGCTGGGCCGACGAATTCAGAATGGCGAGAAGGTGGTCAGAATACTGGGTCAGGAATATGAGAGCCGCGCAGAAGTACAGACCATCGCGGGCTACTCCGCCCATGCCGACCGAAGTGAGCTGCGAGCATGGGTTCGGCGGTTGGGAGGCCCCATTCGACGAGCCTTCGTGGTGCATGGAGAGCGGGAAGCGCTGGAGGCCATGGCCAACATTCTGCGCGACGAAGGAGTGCAGGACGTGCGTGTGCCGGCGCACGGGGAGAGCTTCGATCTGTGAGTGCAGGCGGGCGGGCGGGCGGACGGGCGAACAGTTCGGAAAAGCGCTCGTTCAATCGCTCCCTCCTTCCTTCCATCCGTCAGATTTTCGGCTGGCTGCTTCTCGGCGCCGCCAGTATCTACACCGCTGCCCTCGTCATGGTCCTGGTCGTGAGCCAGCAGGACCAGCGACGGTCGGTGGACGCCATCGTCGTTCTCGGCGCGGCCCAGTACAACGGGCGGCCTTCGCCGGTGCTCCGGGCGCGGCTGGTTCACGCACTCCGTCTTTACCGTGAAGGCTACGCCCCCAGAATCATCGTGACCGGTGGGATGGGACGCGGCGACACCATCAGCGAGGCGACTGTGGGCCGCCGCTTTCTGGTGACTCATGGCGTCTCGCCTGATGCCGTGATCGTACAGGCGCAGGGCCACTCCACCCAGGCGTCCATGACCGCAGTAGGCGAATGGCTCGAGCACCAGGGGCTGCGCCGGGTCCTGCTGGTGAGCGACCCCTTCCATATGTTTCGGCTGCGCATGGAGGCTCGGCGCACCGATCTGGAGGCGTATACCTCACCCACCGAGGACAGCCCCATCTCCGACAATCCGGTCCTGGAGCTGCGATATCTCTTCGCCGAAGGATTCAAGATTCCGGTGGCGTGGTTTCGGGCTGCCGTTTCCCCACTCACCTCACACTCGCAATCTCTATGACCCTAGTCTCCGCGGAGCGCCTCTACACCGGGAAGGTCGTGAATCTGGATCGTGACACGGTGCGCTTTCCAGACGGATCGACCGGCCAGCTCGAGATGGTGCGCCACCCTGGGGCTTCAGCTGTGGTTCCCCTGCTGGATGAGCCCCGGAGTGCCGATCCGCGGGTGCTCCTGATCCGGCAGTTCAGGCACGCAGCCGATGATGTCATATGGGAGATTCCGGCCGGCCGACTCGACCCCGGTGAGACGCCAGCCACCTGCGCGCACCGTGAGCTGGAGGAAGAGACTGGTATGAGCGCCGACGTGCTCTCCCGACTCACCACCATCTTCACCACGCCCGGATTCACCGACGAGAAGATCCACATGTTTCTGGCCCATGGGTTGAAGCCCGGCAAGCATCGCCGGGAGGCGGACGAGTTCATGGAAGTGCAGACCCGAAAATGGTCCGAAGTGATGAGCATGGTTCGCAGCGGCGAAATCCGCGATGGCAAGACGCTCGTGGGTCTCATGTACGTGGAGAGTTTTCGGAGAAAGGCGAGTTATTAGAATTTGCTATTAGCTATTAGCTATGAGCTATGAGCTATGAGCTATGAGCTTGCACTTATGACTGGATGAACGGTCACCTTATCCTGAGCTTTCGAGGCGCTCGTGATGAGGAGACCTCTTCCAGGCTCGCGCTGGCGGCTTTCAGCTAACAACTAATAGCTAATAGCTCATAGCTCATAGCTAATAGCTCATAGCTAGCTCACACCCCAATAGCCAACACCCGATACGTCCCGCTACAATTCCTTTATGCCCGTACAATCGGTGGACACGCTGTTTCGGTCGCTCAACAAGGGCGACCTGGCACCCGTGTACTACTTCTACGGCCCCGAGGACGTCCTGAAGGATGAGGCGGTTCGCATCATTCTCGATGCAGCCCTGGATCCGTCCTTGAGGGATTTCAACTTCGATCAGCGATCCGCCGCTCAGCTGGACGCAGAAGATGTCCATGCGCTGTGCAACACCCTCCCCATGCTGGCCGAGCGGCGCGTCGTGCTGCTCCGAGACATCGAAGGCTGGAAGCGCAAGACCAAGGGGCGCACCGAGTTCCTCAGGTATCTCGAGCGACCCGCCTGCGAGACCATCGTCATCATGGTTCAGGGTGGCGGCGAAGAACACGAGGACAAGGAGCTGGCAGCCGGTGCATGCACCGTCAGGTTCGACCCGCTGCCGGCCGAACGGGCGCGCAAGTGGCTCCTGAAGCAGGCGACCAAGCTGGGAATCGATCTGGAGGTCGAGGCGGCGGAGCATCTTATCCGATCGGTCGGTTCCGACCTGGGCGCGCTCAATTCCGAGATGAGCAAGCTCGGATCTCTTCCCACTGGCGAGACGCTGACTGCCGAGCGGATCGGCGAGCTGGTTGGGGTTCGGCATGGAGAGACGCTGTGGGACTGGCGCGAGGCCATGCTCGAGGGACAAACCGCCCGGGCAGCGACCTTGCTGCCGCTCGTGCTCGCCCAGCCCGGAGTTTCGGGAGTAAAGCTGGTGAATGCCCTTGGTACTGCGCTGGTAGGACTCGGCCTCGCGAGAGCCCATTACGACCGCGGCTTGCGAGGGAGGGCTTTGGAGGCGGCCATCATGAAAAGTTTGCTCACCGCTCGGCCCATTGGCCTGCTCAGCTACAAGGAAGAGGCAAGTCGCTGGAGCCGCCTCGCCCCCCGGTGGCCCAGCAAGCGGATTCGCGCAGCGCTCCGGGCTGCGCGAGACACCGATCAGGCGCTCAAGAACACCACGGTGTCGGATGAACGGGGGCACATGACAGGCCTCGTGCTGCAAATCGGCATTCCCGCTGCGGAGGCAGCATGATCGGGCCTCGGCGATCCGTCCTCGCTTGGGCGCT
>DATFFX010000116.1:0-3462 GCA_035249825.1 Gemmatimonadales bacterium
ATGCCGGTCTCGAACCACCACGGCTCGCCGCCATAGCAGGCCTTCAGTGTGGCTACGTCAGGAAGCCCCCAGTTCCCGAACTCGGACACCACCATCGGCTCGCTGCCGCGCCGCCGTACTTCGGCAGCCGGCTGGCGCGCGACCGGGTTCCAAGGGTCACGGATATACTCCCGCCATGACTCGATGTTCTCGTAGACATGAGCAAAGGTCCACGGCGGCCTGCTGGCGAAGGTCTGGACCCAATCCTTCCATTTCCGATAGTGATCCGGCATCGCATAGTAGTTATGAAAATCCTCGATGTCGGTCACTACGTGAAAATTGGTGAAGCAGGGCGAGTTCCCCACTACCAGTCGGTGAGGATCGAGACTCTTCAGCTGATTGTACATGTCCGCCAGCCAGGCCCGGTGCCCGGCATTCACGGCCAGATCCACTCCCCAGTTCTCGTTGACGATGGTCCAGATGATGATCGACGGATGGTTCCAGTCCCGCTCGACCATGCCGAACAGCGTCTCCTTGGCCCGGCGTTTGGCAGCTTCAGTCAGGTCCTGCCAGTTGGGGAGTTCGGTCCAGATGAGAATTCCCGCGCGATCGGCTGCGTCATAGTAGCGGGGATCGGTGATCTTGATGTGAGTCCGAAGCAGATTGAGACCCATGTGCTTCGCCTTGGCAAACTGGGCGTCGAGCTCCTCATCGCTGAACGGGGTGTAAATCAGGTCCGGATAGTAGTCCTGGTCCAGCGCACCGCGCAGATACAGCACCTGACCGTTCAGCAGCAGGTGCCCGGTAGACGATGTGGCTATCGTCCGCATACCGAAATGCGTGGACAGGGTATCGAGCGGCTGTGCCCGATCGTCACTTCCATCGAGCAGCACGCCCTGGAGCTGATAGAGATTGGGAGTGACGGTATTCCAGAGCATCGGCTCCGGAATCGGTATGACCAGCTCTTCCAGCTCGACTCCGGCCGGCAGAAGCAGGCGGTGCCGGCGAAGCTGCCCTCGAGGGTCGGTAACGTTGAGCCAGAGCGCGAGGGGCCGGTCACTCGCCCGGTTGACCGAGACTCGTACCTGCGCCTGCTCGCCCGGCACGTCGGGCGTGATCCGCAGAAAGGCAAGGTGGACTATCGAGCGGGTTTCCAGGTATACACTCTGCCAGATGCCGCCGATTGGACCGTACCAGCTCTGCTTCCCATGCGGGATCTCGGCGAATGTAAACTCAGGAAGAAAATCGGCATCGTTGCCGGGATCTATGACCCGGACGATGAGCTCATTGGTACCCTGACGCAGTGTGTCGCTGATTTCGATCTCGAACGGCAGGTATCCACCCTCGTGCTCACCCACCTGCTCGCCATTGAGCCAGACAGTAGCGGCGTAGTCGACTGCCCCGAAATGAAGGAAGGCGCACCTCGAGGAGTTGACGTTTCCTGAAAATTCGAACTGGTGACGGTACCAGGCTACGCCACTGTAATCCCGTAGATCATCGAACTGAGCCTGCCACGGCCCTGGGACCCGGATGGCGCGGGCTTCCTGCTCGAGGCTCTGATGGGTTAGTTGCTGCTGTGGATCCGGGTAAAACTCCCACTCGCCGTCCAGGCTGATGCGGATGCGACTCACGAGGTGCTCCAACGAGGTGCGGAAGACAGGACCAGGATCGTGTTAAGAGAGATACGGGCCGGAGATTCCGCAAGCCTCATCGAGGGACAACTCTCGAGCCCCGCAGGCCACGGCGCCGCTCCAGCCAACTGCCGGCGGCGGCACCGACGAGCCCCGCAGCGGCGGCAGTTGCGGTCACCACTGCGATGCGATAGGCGAAAATCCGGGGCTCGGTGACCTCTCCCGCCACGGGCCCCGACCCAATGAGCCACGCAACCAGTGGACCGACGGTACCGGCCAGCAGTCCGACAGCCGCGGCCGAGAGAACTCCGCCGGCAAAGCTCGTCCGCCACGAGCAGATAGCCCCCACACTCAGGTAAATGAGGAGCGAGAGCATGCCGAGCGGCAGGTAGGGGAAGCCCAACGGCTGGCCGGTCAGCTCCCCCGCTGCGTCGAGGGCAACGAGCAATGCGGCGCCCGCGAGAATAACGGGAGTCAGCCGTCTCACGTGCCTTCGCTCGATCATCGTCCTCTCCACGGGCTCAACGGGTTGGCCAACGGAATGACAGAAGAGTAAAGTATAGCGGTGGCTGTTAGCCATCCGTCGTTAGCTGTTGGCTATCGACCGTGAGCTACAAGCTAATAGCTAATGGCTGATAGCTGGTGGCCAATAGCTAACAGCTAATAGCTCATAGCTCATAGCTCATAGCTCATAGCTCACAGCTAATAGCTCATAGCTCATAGCTCATAGCTAATAGCTCACAGCTGTCTTATCGCTTGCTCAACTCGTCCTTAGCCATCGGAGTCTGCCGCCCATGGAGCCCCTCTTCCTCGCGATCGGTCTGGCTGCTGGAGTCTTGTCGGGCCTCTTTGGGATCGGCGGAGGGATCCTGATCATCCCCGCACTCATTTTCTTTGCCACTTTCCCCACCAAAATGGCGCTCGGCACATCACTCGGCGCGATGCTGCTGCCGGTGGGGCTTCTGGGAGCCTACGCCTACTATCAGACCGGCAATCTCAACATCAAGGCGTCACTCCTCATTTCGCTCGGGCTTTTCCTCGGAGCCTGGCTTGGCGCCAAGATCGCCCATGTCATTCCCGGAGCCGCCCTGCAGCGCATGTTCTCCGTGTTCATCGTGCTGATGGCAATTCGGCTCTGGGTCGAAGCAGGAAAGAGCTGATGACCACCCCCGACAGCAACAGCGCTCAGATCCAGCTCACGTCCGCGGCATTCGCGCAGGGCGAAAAGATCCCTGTGCGGTTCACCTGTGAGGGCGATGATGTCTCGCCGCCCCTGCAGTGGGCCGGAGCCCCGGTAAATACGCGCAGCTTTGCACTGATCTGTGAAGACCCGGACGCACCCCGAGGCACCTGGGTACACTGGGTGTTGTACAACCTGCCGAAGGAAGCGGTAGAACTGACCCAGGCTGTGCCGACGCTTCCCGAGATTCCATCCGGCGCACGGCATGGCCGCAACACCGCCGGCGACATGGCCTATGCGGGCCCCTGCCCTCCTCCGGGAAAGCCGCACCGCTACTTTTTCCGGCTCTACGCGCTCGACATCATGCTCAACCTGCCACCGGGTGCCAGCCGAGACGAGCTGGAACAAGCGATGAACCAGCACATCGTTGCCCAGGGAACGCTGATGGGAACGTACGAGCACCGAAAGTAGGCGCCCCACCTAGTTTCCTACCATGTCCTTGCTCGCCCTCACGTCCCGCGGTCTCTACTGCGAAGCCGGTGATTTCTTCGTTGATCCATGGGAGCCGGTGGACCGCGCGGTGATCACGCATGCCCACAGCGATCATGCGACCTGGGGCTCTGGCGCATATCTCACGTCCTCCGCGGGTCTCGGTGTGTTGCGTGCGCGGCT
>DATFFX010000117.1:0-8638 GCA_035249825.1 Gemmatimonadales bacterium
TGCGCCCAAAACGGTCAATCATGTTCCTGGCCCCAAGCGCAGAGGAGCCTGGTCTGTTGGGAAGTTCCCACTTCACGGAACATCCTCCGGTGCCGCTGGCCGACATGGTAGCGAACATCAACATGGATCTGATCGGACGTAACTGGCGCGACTCCGTCATCGCCGTTGGGCTGGACCAGTCCGATCTGGGGAACACCCTGCAGTCTGTCACCCGTGCGCATGCCGGGTTGCGAATGACGCCGATCCCTGATCGCTGGCCCGAGGAGCGTATCTTCTACCGGTCTGACCACTACAACTTCGCCAGAAAAGGCGTTCCCATTCTATTCTTCACCAGCGGCACTCATCCGGATTATCACCGTCCGAGTGATGAAGCAGCCAGAATCGACGGTGAGAAAGCGGCACGGCTGCTGCAGCTTCTTTTCTACGTCGGGGCAGAGGTGGCAGATGCCAAGACGCGCCCGGAATGGAATGCCGCCAGTTATCGCCTGATCGTGGACCGTCAATAGACCTGCCAACTACTCACCAGGAATACGCATGCGCTGTTTGATCCTACCAGGACTCCTCCTGGGCAGTCCGCTGGCTGCCCAGACTGCGCCGCCCGCGCCCCAGGCGGTGTGGTCGATCACGGCCGTCGATGTCGCGCGCCGGATCGGCATCATAGCAGACGACTCCATGATGGGCCGCGATACACCAAGCCGTGGCCTGGATCTGACTGCGGAATACGTTGCGGCGCAGTTTCGCGGCTTCGGATTGAAAACAACGATTCAGCGCTACCCGATCACGCGCCGCAGACTGCTGCCGGCGCAATCAAGGGTGGTCTTTTCAGCGGATGGGCAGAAAGAGTCGGCGAGCTTCACAAACGCGGCGCGCCATGATGGTGGTGTGGTTCCAGACCAGCCGGTGAAGGCTGGCGCCATTTTGGTGGGCGGAGCTCTCACGGTGGATTCTGCAGCTCGTCTGGAGGTCCGGGACAAGGCCGTCGTATTCGTGCCGCCTGCCACCCCTGACCCGAAACTTCTTCAGCAGGTGCTGCGGGCCCTGTTTCTGGCGGGCCCCAAGGCGCTGATCATTATGAGCAATGCCGACTCGGCAGCGTTCGCCAATGCCATCCCGAAACACCACTCGGAGCGTACCGTCATCGGTATGCCTACCGGCAAGCCGATCACCCTTCAGGTGCATCCGAGCGCAGTGAAGAACGCGCTTGCAGCGGCAGGGGTCGATCTGTCCGCTGTCCGCGGCGCATCAGCGGCGGTGACCCGGGACATCCCGTCGCTGAGGATAGGCGTCGAGATGAAGGACACGATTACGTCCTCGCTGACCGCGCCGAATACCGTCGGGATTCTCGAGGGAAGTGACTCCAGGCTCAAGCACGAGTACGTCCTGTACTCGGCCCATATGGATCACGTCGGAATCAAGCGCGGCCGGCCCGACAGCATTCACAATGGGGCCGATGACAATGCGTCGGGGACGGCGGGAGTGATCGAGCTGGCCGAGGCTTTCAGCCGACCCGGAGCTCGGCCGAAGCGCTCGATGATTTTTCTCACCGTCAGCGGCGAGGAGAAGGGCTTGTGGGGCAGCGCTTACTTCGCCGACAATCCCCCGGTACCGCTGAAGCAGATTGTCGCCGCCATCAACATCGACATGATCGGCCGCAACTGGGCCGATACGATTGTGGCGATCGGGAAAGAGCACTCCGACCTCGGGGCAACACTGAACCGCGTCAATGCGGCCCATCCCGAGCTTCGAATGGTCGCGATAGACGACCGTTGGCCGGAGGAGCAGTTCTTCTTCCGATCGGATCACTACAACTTCGCGCGTAAAGGCGTGCCGATTCTGTTTTTCTTCAACGGCGTGCACGAGGATTATCACGAGGTCACGGACTCGCCCGATAAGATCAACAGCGAGAAGGAGGCGCGCATCCTCAAGCTGCTGTTCTACCTGGGACAGGAGGTGGCCAGAGCGCCCAAGCGACCGGCGTGGGACCCCGAGAGTTATCAGGCGATCGTCGACTAAGCCGCGGTTCAGCTCGGCTTCAGCTCGATCCACGCCAGAGTACGGAGCGTATGTTCCCGCTGCTTTTTCTCGAGCGCCAATGCTGACCGGTAAAGCTGCTGCCCAAACCAGCACGCATCCTGATTGGATGCACCGTCGAAGCCCGTCATGACGGCGTGAAACCGCTGGTTCTCGTCAGGAGTCATGACGGTCGCCAGGACCTCGAACATCCTGGTCACGTCTTTTTGCGCGCCGTTGAACGCCTTCGGCTTACCGCGAACCTCTGCCGTCATCGATCGCACGCTGAGTA
Organism: Gemmatimonadales bacterium; assembly: GCA_035249825.1. Taxonomy (GTDB): domain Bacteria; phylum Gemmatimonadota; class Gemmatimonadetes; order Gemmatimonadales; family GWC2-71-9; genus CAVVWJ01. Next base: position 2,303 of record DATFFX010000117.1, read on the forward strand.
CCACCCAATCATCGAAAGCGGCCGAGTCCAGCTTTGCGATCATGCTGGTCGTCTGCTCGGACGTCAGTGTACCTCGGGACCAGGCCGCGCAGACCTTGCTGCCTGCACGGCTGGTGAACTCGAGCATGAGCTCGGCTCGCCGCTTCAGGTCATCGGCCTTGAGGCGGACCACGCCACGCGCCGCGAGTTGCTGACCCGAAGCCCTGGCCTCCTCGGGCTTCTTCCCTTTCATCGCTTTCGTAATCACCTCGGTTGCATTCTCCCGGTTCAATGCCCGGACGGAGGCGCGATGGAAGCGCGCCATGTCGGCCGTCTGGGAGAAAGCCGGGGACCAGGCGCCGGCGAGTATCGCACAGGCTGTTACGAGCACGATCGACCGCATACATCCCCCTCGAATGAGTGCCGCAACCCGCCTCCCCAAGCGAAATGCAATCCAGATTCGGACCTGGAGACAGTAAGAGGCTTGTAAGGAAAGCAGTTGGAAAGGATCGACTGGTGGAGTGCGAGTCTCGTGCCAGAGCTCAGGCGGGCTTCTGTGACCTTGTCAGGAGAACACCGGTGATGATGAAAACCGCGCCCACCCCCTGAAGCGGCTGAGGACGCTCACCGAGAAGCACCCAGGCTCCAAGCACGGCCACGAGCGGGGTAATACACATGTAGATGGCGGTGCGAGCACCGCCCACAGCCTTCACGCTACGATTCCACAGAAGGTAGGCCACGACCAGAGACAAGACCGATGAATAGCCGACTGCGAGCCAGGCATTCACGCTGACCGACTCCCACTGCAGGCGGACAACGCCAGGGAGACCGGCAAGCAGCAGACCCGGGGTTCCGGCGATGGTGGTAATAGCGGTGACCCGAAGAGAACTGACGCCTTCGGGCACGCGCCGCAAGCCAATGGTATAGCCGGCCCAGCACAGCACCGCGAGCACCGTCAGCAGATCTCCCACAAAAGTCGCGCGGTCGAATCCGACACCGCGGGTCGCGATGACCAGCACCACACCTACCGTTCCGGTCACGATGCCACACCACATGCGCGCCGTGATCCGCTCGAGCCCAAGGGTTCCGGCCAGAACCGCCACGACCGTAGGGACGGTGGACAGCAGGAGGGCGCTGTTGGTCGCGGTGGTCCGCGCCAGACCGAGCATGAAGGCAAGCTGATACAGAGTGTTGCCGACCACGCCGAGGATGATGAGATGTCTGAGGGCGCCACGGGACAGCTTCGCGGGACCTTCCGTCATCCGGATAATCAGCCAGAGCAGCAGACTGGAGACCACGAAGCGAATGGCCGTGAACGGCAGCGGGGCGAGCTGGTCGAAGGCCGACTTCGTCACGCTGAAGTTCATGCCCCAGATGACGCAGACGAGCAGCATGCCGGCGTCCTGGGACGTCAGGACACCGCGGCGGGGCAGCGGGGTGGCGGGGCGGTCCGACGTCGCCGGTATGGTTGTGGACATCGCGCTAAAGAGTAATCACCTCTTTCAGAACTGCCCCGCTGCCCCGCTGTCCCGCTGCCCTTATCTTCCCCCCATGTCTCAGTCTGAAATCCGTAACTTCTGCATCGTCGCCCACATCGACCACGGAAAATCCACGCTGGCGGACCGCCTCATCGAGGCTACCGGCGCGGTGGAAAAGCGCCAGATGCGGGAGCAGCTCCTCGATACGATGGATCTGGAGCGCGAACGTGGCATCACCATCAAGCTGAACGCCGTCCGGATGAGCTACACGGCGCCGGATGGCTGCTCGTACGAGCTCAACCTCATCGACACTCCGGGACACGTGGACTTCACCTACGAGGTCTCCCGGTCCCTGGCCGCTTGCGAGGGCGCCATTCTCGTGGTGGATGCGTCGCAAGGCATTCAGGCGCAAACGCTCAGCAACCTCTTCCTCGCGATGGATGCCGGTCTCGAAATCATCCCCGTGCTCAACAAGATCGACCTTCCCGGGGCCGAGCCGGAGCGGCGGGCCGAGGAGATCATGAATCTGATTGGTGCCAAACGGGACGAGATCCTGGCAGTGTCGGCCAAGGAGGGAACCGGAGTTCCCGAGCTCCTCGATGCCATCGTGGCCCGCGTCCCTCCGCCCCGAGGTCGCATCGACGCTCCGCTGCGGGCGCTCATCTTCGACTCGTACTACGACCGCTATCGCGGGGCCATCCCCAGCATCCGTGTCGTGGACGGCCTTATCCGTGAAGGCATGGAGATCGTTTTCGGCGCGCACCCCGATGAGACTCACCACGTGGATGAGGTGGGCTATCTGCAGCTGGGTCAGCACCCGGCCGACCAGTTGTCTGCCGGTGAGGTCGGCTACGTGGTGGCCAGCCTGCGGGATGTCAGGGACGCTCGGGTGGGCGACACCATCCTGGACGCCGGCAGCAGAGCCACCGAGCTCCTGCCGGGCTACCGGGACGTGAAGTCCATGGTGTTCGCCGGCGTCTACCCTACCGATTCCGAGCAGTACGAGGGCCTGCGCGACGCGCTGGAGAAACTGCGCCTTAACGATGCGAGCCTCCACTACGAGCCCGAATCCTCCACCGCGCTGGGGTTCGGCTTCCGGTGTGGGTTTCTGGGGCTGCTGCACATGGAGATCGTGCAGGAGCGGCTGGAGCGGGAGTTCAACCTCGATCTGATCACCACCGTTCCTACCGTGGAGTACCACGTTTACCAGACGGATGGTGAGATGCTGCTCCTGGAGAATCCGAGCAACCTCCCGGACCCCGCGAACATCTCCCGCATCGACGAGCCCTATGTGAAGGCCCGCATCATGGCCCCGGCAGAATACATCGGTGGCATCATGAAGCTGGGGCAGGAGCGGCGCGGCATTTACAATGGCATGCACTACATCGACACCGCCCGGGTGGAGTTCGACTTCGAGTTTCCCCTGGGCGAGATCGTCCTGGATTTTTACGACAAGCTGAAGTCGCTCAGCCGAGGCTACGCCTCGCTCGACTATGAGGCGGCTGACTACCGGGAATCCGATCTGGTCAAGTTGGACATGCTCATCAACGGCGATGCCATCGATGCCTTCAGCGTCATCATTCACCGTGACAAGGCCCAGGAGTGGGGCCGTAAGGTTGCGGAAAAGCTCAAGGAGCTGATCCCGCGCCAGCTTTACCAGGTGGCCATTCAGGCCGCCATTGGGAACAAGGTGATCGCCCGGGAGACCATCTCGGCGTTTCGCAAGGACGTGCTGGCCAAATGCTACGGCGGCGACATCACGCGAAAGCGCAAGCTCCTGGAAAAGCAGAAAGAGGGCAAGAAGCGGATGAAGCAGATAGGAGCTGTGGAAATCCCGCAGGAGGCGTTCTTGGCGGTATTACAGGTTGACTGACAGCGTGAACGGTGAATGGTGAGCAGTGAACTGACAGGGGAAGAACGATCTGTTTACTCCTCCGCCCGAGAGGATGAACCATCTCGTTCACCGTTTACCATTGACCGTTCCCGCTGTTTGGTAATCCAAACTGCCTTTCTCGGCGACGTTGTTCTGACCACCCCGCTGATCTCTGTGCTGGCCGAGCGACATGGCCCCGTCGACGTGCTCACCACCCCGGCGGCGGGAAGCCTCCTCGAGAATCATGCCGGGGTTCGGTCGGTCATTCGTTACGACAAGCATGGCGCTGACAAAGGTCTGCGCGGGATGCGGAGACTCTTGTCAGAGCTCCGGGCCCGGCGCTACTCCATCGTGTATTTGCCGCACCGGTCAGCGCGCTCTGCTGTGCTGGCCTTATTGACCGGAGCGCGGGAGCGCATCGGGTTCGGGGATAGTCCGGCGGCCATCACCTACACGCGGCGGGTGCCACGCCCCCGTACCGGGCATGAGGTGGAGCGGCTGCTGACACTTGCTGGTGTCGGCAGCGAGCAGGCATCGGTTAGCTTGGGTCTCACCGCCGATGATCACCGCGCCGCCGAGAATTGGCTGGCTGACAGACGACTCTCGTCCGGCTTTGTGGCGCTCGCCCCGGGCTCGATTTGGGGCACGAAGCGCTGGCCTTATTACGCCGAGCTGGCCGCCATGTTGGACCGGCCCTGCGTGATCGTCGGCGGATCAGATGACCGCTCCCTGGCCGAAGCGATTATCGCAGCGGCACCTGGACGAGTCGTCAGTGCAGCGGGTGCCCTCAGTCTCCGGGCGTCGGCCGCTCTGATCAGCCGGGCTGCCGTCCTGGTCACGAACGACTCGGCTCCTTTGCATTTGGCGACGGCCGTGGGAACGCCGATGGTGGCTCTTTTCGGACCCACCATCCCCGAGTTCGGGTTCGGGCCCCGAGGGCCTGGCGACGTGACATTAGGGCGGGAGGGACTGCCATGCCGGCCATGTTCGAAGCATGGTCCCGAGACATGTCCCCTCGGCCATCATCGCTGCATGCGTGATCTCACAGCTCACACCGTGGCAGCGGCGCTGAGCGCCGTGCTGAGTGGAAAGGAGTCGCGTGCGATTTGTCCTCGGAATTGACATTGGAGGCACTAACCTCGTCGTCGGCAGCGTGGCCGAGGATGGCTCGGCGCTGCACGCCCTCAGCAGCGAGCCAACCGGCGCCGAAGCGGGAGAGCGGGATGTTCTGGACCGACTGATTGCACTGGCAAAGCGAACCATCGATCAAACCCGGCGAGAGATCCCCGGTGCCGAGATCATCGGTGTGGGTGTCGGCGCTCCGGGACCACTCGATACCAGGAGCGGCGTCGTTCTGCTGACCCCCAACCTTGGGTGGGTCAACCTGCCTCTGCGTCAAATCATTCATGACCGACTGAAGCTGCCTGCCACGCTGGACAACGACGCCAACTGCGCGGTGCTGGGCGAATGGTGGAGAGGAGCGGCTCGCGGAACCCGCAATGCCATCGGTATCACCATCGGCACGGGAATCGGTGGCGGCATCATCCTGAATGGACAGCTGTACCATGGTGCGTCGGACTGCGCGGGAGAAATAGGGCATACCACGATCGACAGCGAAGGCCGGCGTTGTAAGTGCGGCAACTATGGTTGCCTCGAGGCCTACGCCTCGGGGCCGAACATCGCTTTGCGAGCATGCGAGGAAATCGAAGCGGGCGCGGTGAGCCTGCTGGGGAAGTACGTGGACGGCGACCTCACCCGGATTACCGCGCAGACGGTGTATCAGGCCGCACATGATGGCGACGAGCTCGCAACAGACGTCGTGAATGAGACTGCGAAGTTCCTCGGGATCGGCATCGCCAATCTGCTGAACATCTTCAATCCGGAGGTCGTGGTCGTCTGCGGTGGCGTTACACTGGCCGGCGACCATCTCTTCGCTCCGCTGCGCCGCGAGGTAGCGCGCCGGGCGTTCAAGCCGGCAGTGAACGTCTGCCGCATCGTTCCCTGCGAGCTGACCGGCAGCGCCGGCGTGTACGGTGCGGCCAGGGCTTTCCTCGATCAATCACGGCCGCATGCCTAAGATCGGCATCATCGGCTCTCTGGTGTGGGATCTCATCTATGGACGGGACGCTCTTGCGCCTCCGGTCGAGGAGTGGGGCGGGATCGCGTACGCTCTCGCTGGTCTGGACGCGAGCCTCGGACCCGACTGGGAAATCGTTCCCCTGATCAAGGTGGGACGCGACCTCGGCCGGGAGGCGCAGCAGCTCTTGAACGGCCTGACCCGACTCACGCCCGGGGGACGGTGCGTCGAGGTCACAGCGCCCAACAACCGCGTAGTGCTCCACTACCAGTCTGCCGAACGTCGCTGCGAGCGTATGGCGGGCGGCGTACCAGGCTGGACCTGGGCCGAGCTCGGTCCGATGGTACAGGATCTCGACGCTGTGTACGTCAACTTCATCTCGGGCTTCGAGCTGTGCCTGGGAACTGCTCAAGCGCTGCGCCAGGGTTTCGAGCGACCGCTCTACGCTGACTTCCACAGCCTCTTTCTCGGCATGCAGCACGATGGGATGCGTGTGCTCCGCCCGCTTCCCGACGCCGGGGATTGGTTCGGCTGCTTCGATTTCGTGCAGCTCAACGAGGATGAGATGCGGCAGCTGTCGCCCGATCCATTGACCCTGTCCGCCCAGGCACTCGCAGCCGGGGTCTCATTGCTCACCGTCACACTGGGGCCGAAGGGCGTGGCCTACGTGGCGGCACCGGGGTTCGACGGCGTGGCGGCGGGGGAGCGGGGCAGCGGGGCAGTTGAACAGCAAGAGCATGCCCTCGAGGAGCCAGTTCGTAGTCGAACAGGCTCCCTGTCCCGCGGCCCCACGGCTCCGCTGTCCATCCGTTCCGCCCTCATCAGCGCCCCCGACGTTGAGACGCTCGACCCCACCGGCTGTGGTGACGTATTCGGGGCCGCTGCTTTCGCCCGCCTGCTCGCCGGGGAAACCGTCGAAGCGGCGCTCC
>DATFFX010000118.1:0-9262 GCA_035249825.1 Gemmatimonadales bacterium
ATCCCCGACACCGGCCGTGGACCGCGCTACCAAGATACCGGCAGTGGATTCAGCAGGGCGCCCGGGCGCCGTAGCTCCCGTGCTGAATCATGCAGCGCTTACAGACTCGCTTCAGAAGGCAAGAGAGACCGAGATGACGCGAGAGACGTTCGCATACTCGGGCTCCACCAGGGATCCATTCAACTCGTTGCTCAACATGGCAAAGTCGGGTCCTGAAGTGGCGGACCTCCAGTTGGTCGGGATCTACCAGAACATGCGGTCACCCTCCGGCCACATAGCGGTGTTCCGGGAGAAAGAAGGCGGCAGGCGTCACAAGCTACGGGCCGGCGATCAGCTCGGCCGCTCCAGAGTGGTGCAGATCCGCGAACGTGATGTGGTGTTCATGATCGAGGACTTCGGCTTTGAACGTCAGGAAACCCTTTCGCTCAGGAAGCAGGAGGACGTAACCCCATGACCCGATTGTATCGTCTTGTGCTCGCCACCGCCGCGGTTTTCGGAGTGCCCTCCGCGGCGCTCGCCGACGGCCCTGGGAGCGGAGAGGTCACGGGCGTCAGCGTCCAGGCTTCACCGGGACGCGCCGACATCGTGATCAACGTGCGCGGCGCGGTCGAGGTCCGCGACTTCATGCTCCAGGGCCCTGACCGCCTCGTTCTCGATGTGATGGGCGCCAAGCTGAAGAAGGGGAATTCCGCCAATCTCTATGACGGGGTAAAGCGGGGCGGTGTGCTCAATGTCCGCTACTCGCAGTTCGAGCGGGATGTGGTTCGGATCGTCCTGGAGCTCGATCAGGCCAAGGACTATCACGTGGAGCGTGGCACCGACGCGATCCGGGTCTCCTTCGGTACCGACCAGTCCTTCCTGGCCTGGTCATCGAACGATCCCTCGCACCCGGTCACACCGGCGAAGACGCGGCGCCAGCCTGAGGTACAGCTGCCTGCCAGCCGCCTGACTCGCGCAGCGACCGAGGAGCCCCGCATCACGGTGGTGTGGGACCGCGCCAATGTCGCGGACGTGGTCGCCGGCTTCGCCGCGTTCAGCGGACGGACCATCATTCTGGGCAAGGACATCAAGGGTGAGGTGACCGCTGAGGTGAAGAATCAGCCCTGGCCCCAGGCGTTCCAGGCCATCCTGGCCTCACAGGGGCTGTCGGCTCAGGAGATGCCGGGCGGCATCATCCGGGTGGACGCACCTTCAGTACTGGCGGCACTCGACTCGCTCGAGCCGCTGGAGACCAGCGTTGTCCGGATCAACTACAGCAAGGCGGCTGACCTTACCAAGAGCATCGAGGGAACACTGACCAAGGGCCGCGGCAAGGTCATCGCCGACGTAGGCTCGAACTCACTGATCATCACCGATACCCGTAGCAAGGTCGCGAGTGTCGCCGACTTCGTGCGGGGTCTGGACATTCGCACGCCCCAAGTGTCGATCAAGGCCAAGATCGTGTTCGTGGACCGGACCGACATCGAGGAGCTTGGCATCAAGTACGATCTGGGCAGCAACAACCAGTTCTTCAACAAGCTGGTGCAGCGCCAGAACCCGAATGGCACCGCGGGCGAAACCTACGACGAGGACATCAACATCGTCGATCTGGGTGGCAACTCGGTATCCGGCATCGGAAACGCGAACGGTACCATCGTCGGCTCGGCCCTCGACCTGGTCTTCTCGACGGCGCTCGGTGGCTTTACGCTGACCTCGTTCCTGAGCGCGCTCGAGCGGCAGGACCTCTCCGACATCCAGGCGGAACCGGTCATCACCACGCTGGACAATCGCAAGGCGGACATTCTGGTGGGTGAGGAGACCCCGGTTCGCGTCGTCGATGCCGGCGGTGCAGGGGCAACGGCAACCGCTACGGTCCAGTTCAAGGAGACCGGTATTCGGCTGACGGTGACGCCGCACGTCACCAGCAACCGCCAGATCGCCATGGAGCTGCACACCGAGCGGTCGGCAATCCAGGAAGTCACGGCTACCGACCTGGGCTTCGTGTTCCAGACCCAGCGGGCCGACAACCAGCTCCTCGTCAACGACGGCGAGACCGCTGTGATCGGTGGTCTGACCGTCACCGAAGTAACCAACAGCAGATCCGGCATCCCGCTGCTCTCCGGGCTGCCGATCGTGGGTAAGCTGTTCAGCTTCAGCAAGACCGAGGAAAACCGGCGGGACCTGATTATCTTGGTCACGCCCCGGATCATAGATGACGGCGTTTCGCCGCAGTGACCCGGCGGACGTTTGTTGAAATAGAACGAGCCCGGCGCGAGCCGGGCTCGTTCGTTAGTATCCGACGAGGGCAGACCTCCTTTCAAGGACCCTGTCGTGATGCTCCGATTCACCACCGCGGGCGAATCCCATGGCAAGGCCCTCGTCGCCATCGTCGAGGGTTTACCGGCTGGCCTTCCACTATCGGCGGAATGGGTGGACCGCGAGCTCGCCCGCCGCATGCAGGGTTATGGCCGTGGGGCGCGGATGAAGATCGAGCGTGACCACATCGAGTGGCTGTCCGGCCTCCGCGCCGGCGAGACGCTCGGCTCCCCGGTTGCCATGCTCATTCCGAACCGCGACTGGACCAACTGGGAAGACGTCATGGCGTACGAGAGCTCGGACCCTCCCGGTGAGCTTCGCCGCCGGCGGGTCACCCGCCCGCGCCCGGGACATGCCGACCTCGTGGGTGTACTGAAGTATGACCGGTTGGATGGGCGGGACATCCTCGAGCGGGCGAGTGCCCGGGAAACCACGGCGCGGGTGGCAGCGGGGGCACTGGCCAAGCGGCTGCTTGACGAGTTTGGAGTTGAGATCGGCAGTCACGTGGTATCGCTGGGTGGGATCCGGGCAGGCACCGGTACGGGCTCCCGCAGTGAGCCCCTCCCGGTGCCGCTTAACGAGTCCTCGGATCGTTCCGAAGTGCGGGTGCTCGATGCTGCGGTAGAAGCGGAGATCATGCGCCGGATCGATGCCGCGAAGAAGGCTGGAGACACTCTCGGTGGCGAGGTCGAGGTCGTCGCGCGCGGCGTCGTCGTGGGACTCGGCAGTCACGTAAGCTGGGATCGCAAGCTGGATGGGCGCCTCGCCGGAATGCTGATGTCGATACCGGCGGTCAAGGGTGTCGAGATCGGAATGGGGTTCGAGGCCAGCCGTCGCCCGGGATCCGAGGTCCACGATCCGATTGAAGGCGGGGCACCGGCGCCCGCGGTGGGTAGGGGCGCACTGCGTGCGCCCTCTGTTGATACCCGCGGGGGCTTTCGGCGCCCCAGCAACAACGCCGGCGGTCTCGAGGGCGGGATCACCACCGGGGAACCGGTAGTTGTTAAGGTAGCGATGAAGCCGATCTCCACCCTCATGTCTCCCTTGCAGACGGTGGACCTCACGTCCGGTGAGCCGGCCAAGGCCGTGAGCGAGCGGTCGGACATTACCGCTGTCCCGGCGATGGGCGTCATTGCGGAAGCCCTGGTTGCCCTGGTACTCGCCGATGCCATGCTGGAGAAGTTCGGCGGGGATTCACTGCGTGAAATGCGCCGCAATTACGACGGGTACGTGGCGGCGCTTGGCACTCGCTGGAAGGCGGCGCCAGACGTTGCGGAGAGCTGATGCCTCGCCACGTGGTGTTGGTGGGGCTGCCCGGATCCGGTAAGAGCACCGCGGGCCGCCTGGTCGCCGAGGCACTGGCCGCTCCGCTCATCGATATCGACGGTCTGCTCGTGCGCGAAATGGGAATGCCGGTGAGTCAGATCTTCGGGATGGTGGGTGAGGCACGGTTCCGGGAGATGGAACGCGATGCCGTCAGAGCGGCCCGGGCGGGCGGCCCTGGCATTATCGTGCCCGGTGGTGGCTGGGCGGCCCAGCCCGGGCAAATGGAAGAGGCCCTCGCCTCGAGTATCGCTGTGTACCTCAGGTGCCTCCCGGCGACCGCGGCCAAGCGCAGCGAACAAGGCGAGGTCCGGCCCCTGCTCGCCGGGGGCGACCCGGCTCTCCGCATGCGGGAGCTGTTGCAGCAGCGGGAGCAGTTCTATCTCCTCACTCCGCACCAGGTGGACACCGACCGCGCCGAACCGGAGGCCGTCGCCGGGCAGATCCTGACGTTGGCTCGCCAGTACGGAGGATGGTAGCGGGCGGTTGGGTTGCTAAGGCGCCCTCGAACGTGGTTTCTTGCTTCCCTCAATTTGACTATTGAATGACTGGAGCGGTTACACTGCAGCTTATGGCGACGAGAGACAAGAAGGGAAGGACGGGAAGAACGGGAAGGCACGCCCCGAGCGGACGCGAGGAGACCGAAAAGCCGCGCCCCAAAGCGAAGAAGGGGGCGTCGCCGGCGTCCAAAGCGCCAGTTGCACGGAAGAGCCGAGCCAAAGGCAATGGCGCCGTCTCCCGGAGCCGCTCCGGTGGAACCGCGCTGGTTATCGTCGAGTCGCCCACCAAGGCAAAAACCATCGGCAAATATCTGGGCACCGGCTATGACGTGAAGGCCACCATTGGCCATGTGCGGGACCTGCCAACCCGCGAGCTGGGTGTAGATGTAGAGCACGGCTTCGAGCCCAAGTACGTCACCATCAAGGGCAAGACGAAGACGCTGGCCGATCTCAAGAAAGCGGCCAAGGGGGCTTCCGCCATCTATCTCGCCACCGACCCCGATCGCGAGGGTGAAGCCATAGCCTGGCACGTTGCCGATCAGCTCAAGTCCGCCGTTCCCACCCATCGCATCCTGTTTCACGAGATCACCAAGGACGCCATTCACGCTGCGTTGCGGGAGCCGGGCCTGATCGACGACCGCAAAGTCGACGCTCAGCAAGCTCGCCGGATTCTCGACCGGCTGGTCGGTTATAAGGCCAGCCCGATTCTCTGGCACAGCATAAAGACGGGGCTGTCCGCCGGGCGAGTTCAGACGGTCGCGCTCAGATTGATCGTGGAGCGCGAGCGGGAGATTCGCGCCTTCACCCCCCAGGAGTACTGGACGATCGAGGCGCTGTGTGCGAAGGATGGCCAGACCTTCGAGGCCGCCCTCCACAAGGTAGGGGGTCACAAGCCTCAGCTTCAGAACGAAGCCGATGCTCGAGCGATCGTGGACGCCGTGCGCCCCCGGCCCTTTATCGTCTCCAAGGTGGAGAAGTGGAACCGGAAGAAGAACCCGGCTGCTCCATTTACCACCAGCACCCTCCAGCAGGAGGCCGCCAAGAAGCTGGGGTTCTCCTCTCGCCGGACCATGCGCGCGGCGCAGGACCTGTACGAAGGCAAGGACGTTGGTGAAGATGGGCCGGTGGGCCTCATCACCTACATGCGCACCGATTCACCCGAAGTGTCCGATACGGCGATAACGGCGGTGCGGGGTTTCATCGCCAGGAGCTACCCCAAACCGTATTTGCCGGCAACACCCAATCAGTATCGCCCCAAGAAGGCTGCACGGGTGCAGGGCGCCCACGAAGCCATTCGGCCCACCGATGTGAGCCGACGGCCGGAGCAGATTCAGTCATACCTCGAACCAGATCAGTATCGCCTGTACCAGTTGATCTGGCAGCGTTTCGTCGCGTCTCAGATGACGCCGGCAGTGTATGACATGACGATCGTAGACTTCGACCTGGGCGAGTACCTCTTTCGGGCCAGCGGTTCGGTTCTCGTCTTCGATGGCTATCACGTGCTGTATACCGAGGGGAGAGAGAAGGAAGAGGGCAAGACGATGGACGATCTGCCGCCCATCCCCCCGCTCGCTGTCGGCGACCAGGTCGAAGTCAGGGAGATCACGCCGTCACAGCACTTCACGGAGCCTCCGCCCCGTTTCTCAGAGGCCAGTCTGGTCAAGGAGCTGGAGCGGCTCGGCATCGGCCGGCCGTCTACCTACAGCGCCATTATTTCGACGCTCTCAGCCCGTGAGTATGTGCGGGTGGATCAGCGCCGGTTCTTCCCCACTGGTCTGGGTGAAACCGTCGAGAAAATCATGGTGAGCAAGTTTCCCGAGATCTTCAACGTCGAGTTCACCTCCGGCATGGAGAACGAGCTGGACCGGATCGAGGACGGGGAGCTCGCGTGGCAGCGGGTACTGGAGGATTTCTACGGCCCGTTCAACAAGGCGCTGGCCGCGGTGGACATGAAAGCGTTGGTGGCCGACGCGCATGGACTGAAGCCCGATGAGCTGGCACGGGAGCGCTGTCCCAAGTGCGGATCACCCATCGAGCTTCGGACCGGGCGGTTCGGACCGTATCTCGCCTGCCTCAAGTACAAGGACACCTGCGATTACGTGAAGTCGCTCAAGAAGGACAAGGTGCCAGACCGTCCCAGCGATGAAAAATGTCATCTGTGCGGGTCGGCCATGGTCATCAAGACCGGCCGGTTCGGTGAGTTCCTCGCATGCACCACGTATCCGAACTGCAAAGGCACTCGATCGATCTCCATGGGCCTCAAGTGCCCGAAGTGCGCCGAGGGCGATCTCACCGAACGGCGAACCAAGCGAGGCAAGTCGTTCTGGGGCTGTCTACGATATCCTGCGTGTGACTTCTCTACCTGGAACCGGCCGGTGCCGGAGACCTGTCCTGCCTGCGGATGGCTCGGCATGGAGAAAAAGATCAGCAAGGCCGAGGGTGAGAGCCGAACCTGTCTCAAATGCGGCCACAAGATCGTGATTGCCGAGCCGGAGGAGGTGGCGCTGGCGTGAACGCCACCGTTGTCGGCGGCGGGTTAGCCGGCTCGGAGGCGGCCTGGGCCCTCGCCGAGCGTGGGGTGCGGGTACGGCTCTGCGAGATGCGGCCCGGCACCAGGACGCCCGCCCATCAGACTGACCGCCTCGCCGAGCTCGTTTGCAGCAATTCGTTCAAATCGGTCGACCTGACGAATGCGCACGGCCTGCTCAAAGCCGAGTTGCGTGCGCTCGGCAGTCTCCTGCTTCCCTGTGCCGATCTGGCTCGTGTGCCCGCGGGCACCGCCCTGGCCGTTGACCGTGAGATTTTCTCCAGGTCAGTGCACGAACGGATCACCGATCACCCGAATATCACGGTAGTGCGGGAGGAAGTAGCCGAGCTGCCCGAGACCGCAATCATCGCCACCGGGCCGCTGACATCCGAGAGACTCACTCGAGCCATCGTTGCCCGGCTTGGCTCTTCGGCTCTGGCCTTCTATGACGCCATCGCCCCGGTCGTGTCAGCCGACTCCCTCGATCATTCCCGGCTTTACGCGCTCTCCCGGTACGGCAAGGGCGAGGGGGACGACTACCTCAACGCACCGATGGATGCCGAACGCTACAATCGGTTCGTTGACGCTCTACTCTCCGCCGATCAGTACCAGGGGCACGATTTCGATCAGGTGCCTTACTTCGAAGGCTGCCTGCCCATCGAGGAGATGGCTCGCCGTGGGCCGGAGACGCTCCGGTTTGGTCCCATGAAGCCGGTAGGCTTGACCAACCCGAGGACCGGCCGGGAGCCTCACGCAGTGGTGCAGCTTCGGCGAGAGGACCGTGCCGGCCAGATGTGGAATCTGGTGGGCTTCCAGACTCGGCTCCGGATACCCGAGCAGCAGCGGATCTTCCGGGAAATTCCGGGATTGGAGTCGGCCGAGTTTCTGCGGTTCGGCAGCATCCATCGGAACTCGTACCTGAACAGTCCGGCGAGTCTGGGGCCCGGGCTGGCCGCACCTGGAGACGGCCACCTCTTCTTCGCCGGCCAGATCACCGGCGTCGAGGGGTACACTGAATCACTCGGCACCGGGCTCATGGCCGGGATCAATCTGGCGCGATCGCTCCACGGGCTTCCAGTGGTAGTCCCACCTTCCACGACTATGCTCGGCGGCCTGTACCGCTATCTGCGGGAAGCCGATCCCAAGCACTTCCAGCCCATGAACGCCAACTTCGGCCTCCTGGATCCGTTGCCTGCGAGAGTAAAGAAGGACCGAAAGAAGGAGCTGCTGGTCGAACGGGCCCAGGCGGACTTCACCATCTGGCTGGAGCAGGCTGGGTTGCTGGGACAGGAAGTTCACCACAGAGGCACAGAGGACACAGAGGACTCCGCTACCAATCGAACTCGCGACATCGTGGACACAGTCAGGCGAAAGCGATGATGGACTGCTGTGTCCTCCGTGCCTCTGTGGTGAATTCTTGAGGAGCTCAATGGCTCGACGTACTGAGGTTACAGAATACCTGCTGCATCTCGAAAAGGAGCGCGATGTCTCCCCACATACGGTGAAGGCATACGCCCGTGATCTCGACGCATTCACGGAATTCTGCGACCGCCATTATGGCGACTGGAACTGGAAGACCGTTGACCGGCTGGGTCTCAGAGGTTTTCTGGGAGAGCTCAAGCGGCGAGGGCTGGCCACCCGAAGCGCCGGGCGCGCCCTATCCGCGGTTCGTAGTCTCTACCGATATCTCCAGGAGCACCACGGCGTTCCCAACAGCATTGCGCGGGCTGCGAAGGCGCCCAAGCTGGAGAAGCGGCTGCCAACGTACATGGATCGACAGCAGACGACCCAACTGTTCGATTGGGCCGAGTCGAGGGCCGGCGGCGACGAATTCGTCCCCACTCGGGACCTGGCGATTCTGGAGCTCTTCTATTCGACCGGGATGCGGCTCTCGGAATTGTGCGGCATGAACCTCGAGGACCTCGACTTGTTGGCTGACCAGGCAAAGGTGCGGGGCAAGGGCCGGAAGGAACGGATCGTGCCAGTGGGCTCGCGGGCGGTGCTTGCGCTGCGCCGCTATCTTAACCTCCGGGAATCGGTGATGGCCCGGCCGAAGACCGACCGCCGGGCGGTATTCGTCAGCCGGACGGGAAAACGGCTGGCCCCCCGCGGGATCCAGCGGATCGTGCACGGAATGCTGGATGGGATTGGAGTCGATGGACTGCGGGTACACTCGTTGCGGCATACGTTTGCCACCCACATGCTCGACGCAGGCGCGGATCTTCGTGCCGTCCAGGAGTTACTGGGCCACGCCTCGCTGAGCACGACGCAGATCTACACCCACACCAGCGTCGAGCGGCTCAAGAAAGTCTACAACCAGGCGCATCCGCGGGCGTAATCCGCGGGTAATCATATGTCATCCTGAGAGAGCGTAGCGCCGAAGGATCTCTTGAAGGCTCACGGAGAGATCCTTCGCTTCGCTCAGGATGACAACGTTATTCGGGTGAGGCCCTATGTCGGGATTCCACGGCACCACAATCCTCGCGGTGCGCAAGGGCGGGCGCGTAGCACTCGGCGGCGACGGGCAGGTCAGCATCGGCGAGACCGTGGTGAAGTCGCACTCGAACAAGGTGCGAACCATGAAGGGGGGCAAGGTCCTGGCCGGGTTTGCCGGATC